>CAZDLV010000046.1:0-13407 GCA_964506345.1 uncultured Rhodobacterales bacterium
CATTTCCCGCTCGCCAGTGCCCATGTCGGGGGCGGGAACGTTCTGCGACGGGTTGATCAGGTCGCGTTTGATCAGTTCGTAGGCAAAGCGCCGCGTGATCAGTTCCATTTCATGCACATCGTATTCGCGCGGATCAATACACAACCCGCCCTTGGAGCCGCCAAACGGCGTCTGCACCAGCGCACATTTATAGGTCATCAACGCCGCCAGCGCCTCGACCTCGTTCTGGTTCACGCCCAGCGCAAAACGGATGCCGCCCTTGACCGGTTCCATATGTTCCGAATGGACAGACCGGTAGCCGGTGAAGGTCTCGATCTTGCCACGCAGACGCACACCGAAACGAACGGTATAGGTGGAGTTGCAGACGCGGATTTTCTGTTCCAGACCGGGCGACAGGTCCATCAGGGCCACGGCCCGGTTGAACATCACATCGACAGAGTCGCGAAAACTAAGTTCGGTTTTCATTTTTGTATTCCCTCAGGTTTTTGTATGGCGGCCTTGTGGCCGTCTTTATGGTGGTGTGCAGGCAAATCGGGCGGGTCCCTGTGTATCCTGCATAATGTGTTAATGTCTCATTACAGGATGTCCGCCCTCCTCTTTATTCCAGCCGGCCGGAGGACAGCTTCAACACGCGGTCCATGCGGGCGGCCAGATCATGGTTATGCGTCGCCACCAGCGCCGACAGGCCGGTGTCACGCACCAGCGCCATCAGGATGTCGAACACCCGCCCGGCCGTGTCGGGGTCCAGATTGCCGGTCGGCTCGTCCGCCAGCAGAACTGCGGGGTTGTTGGCCAGCGCACGACAAAACGCAACACGCTGCTGCTCGCCGCCCGACAATTGCGACGGGCGGTGGTCCAGCCGCTGTTCCAGCCCGACCCGCGCCAGCAAATCCCGCGCCCTGTCACGGGCGGCGGGCTTGGCAATGCCGGCGGCGCGCTGCGGCAGCATCACATTTTCCAGCGCGCTGAATTCCGGCAACAGATGGTGAAACTGGTAAACAAACCCGATGTTGTCGCGCCGCATCGCCGTGCGCGCGCGATCCGCTTTGGCCGCGCCGGCAACACCGCCGATCCGCACAACGCCGCTGTCCGGTTTGTCCAGCAATCCGGCCACATGCAGCAACGTCGATTTCCCCGCCCCCGAAGGCGAAACCAGCCCGACAATCTCGCCCTTGCCCAGCGTCAGCGAAACATCGTCCAGCACGCGCACCTCGTTCGGGCGCCCCTTGTTGAAGGTGCGGCTGATCCCTTCCAGTTCCAGCGCCGGATCACTCATTTCGCAACGCCTCCACCGGATCGAGCCGCGCGGCGCGGCGCGCCGGAAAAATCGTGATGACAAAAGACAGCGACAACGACAACGATACCGCGCTCAACACATCGCCAAGCTCCAGTTTCGCAGGCAAACGCGACAGGTACCGCACATTGGGATCCCAGACCCCGCCGCCGGACAGTTGATCGACAAAGCCGAAAATCGGATCGATATAGATCGCGAACAGGCTGCCCAGTATCACCCCGACCAGCGTGCCCACCAATCCGATACCGGCCCCGGAAATAAAGAATATCCGCAGGATCGAGCCTTGCGACAACCCCATGGTGCGCAACACGCCGATATCACGGGTCTTGTTTTTCACCAGCATCACCAACCCCGAAATAATATTCATCGAGGCAATCAACACCAGTATCGCCATCAATACGAACATCACGTTGTCCTCGACCTGCAAGGCCCGCAAGAATCCGCCCGACGAATCCTTCCATGTCCAGACGATCCCGCGCGATCCGGTGGCCCGCAACAACGGCACACGCAACGCATCGACATTTTCGGGATCACTGACGGAAACTTCCAGTTCATCCGCCGTGCCTTCACGGTTGAAATAGCTCTGCGCCTCGGCAAACGGCATATAGACGCGGGTCCGGTCGATATCCGACCGCCCGACCTGAAAAATATAGGCCACCCTGAAATCACTGATACGCGGCGAGGTGCCGAAAGGGGTTTTGACCCCGTCTGGCGAAATCAGCGTGATGAAATCACCGACTTGCAGCCCCAGTTCGCGCGCAACCCCGATGCCGACCGCGACGCCGGTGTTGAAATCGTCCAGCGATCCGGCCGACGTTTCGGGATGCGCCACCAGCCGCAGGGTTTTCAGGTCGGCAAGGGTTTCGCCATACACCTCGACCCCGGCGTTGCGTTTGTTGGCGCTGGCCATCACCTGCCCGCGAATGGCCGGCGCCACGCGGGTCACCCCTTTGACAGCCCGGACCTTGTCGGCCAGCGTCGCGAAATCCGTGATACCGGTGCGCTGGCCTGCGGCGGTATAATTCGCCTCGTAAATGGTGACATGGGCGTTGGCACCCAGAATGGTATCGATGAAATCCGCGCGGAATCCCGAACGCACGGCCATCGTGGCGATCAAAGCAAACACCGCCAGCGAAATCCCGATCAGCGAAATCCACGTCATGACGGTAATGCCGCCCTCGGCCCGACGCGCCCGCAAATAACGCCATGCAATCGCCCACTCGAAGCCGGCAAAAGGGCGGGTTGATGAAGGTTTGGCCACGCGGTTCTCCTGCCGGACCCGGAATCGGACTTTCGAATGCCGCAACCTTATATGCGTCAGAACGCCGCTGCCAAGCCCAAAATCGGGCGTCGGCAGGTTGGTGCGCCCCTTGCGCGAATCGCAGCCGGTTTACGCGCGGTAATGCGCCCGCCCCGCACGATTGACAAGCGCTTTTCGCGCCGCCCGCTAGATACCGGCGTAAATCTGCACCAGACGGTCCACGGCGGCCTCCGGCGACACGGTCTCGGTCTCGCCGGTGCGGCGCGAGGTCAGCTCGACCACGCCGTTTTTCAGCCCCCGCGGCCCGACGGTGATGCGCCACGGCAGGCCGATCAGGTCCATCGTCGCGAATTTCGCCCCCGCCCGTTCGTCGCGGTCGTCATACAGCGGGTCGATCCCCGCCTTGGTCAGGGCCTGATACAGCCCTTCGCAAGCCGCATCCGCCGCACTGTCGCCCTGTTTCAGGTTGACAATACCGGCCCCGAAGGGCGCGACGCTTTCCGGCCAGATGATACCGTTGTCGTCGTGGTTCGCCTCGATCAGCGCGCCGACCAGACGCGAGACGCCGATGCCGTGGCTGCCCATCTCCACCGGCTTGCGCGAGCCGTCCGGCATCACCACCTCGGCCCCCATGGCCTTGGAGTATTTGGTGCCGAAATAGAATATCTGCCCGACCTCGATCCCGCGCGCCGACATGCGGCGATCCTCGGGGACGTCGTTGAACAACGCCTCGTCGTGGGTCTCGTCGGTGCGGGCATAGGGGGTGGTGAATTCGTCGAAAATCGCCTGGCACTGCTCCACACTGTCGAAATCCACCACGCGGTCGCCCAGTTTCATGTCGGTGACGGCGCGGTCATAGAACACCTCGGACTCGCCGGTTTTCGCCAGCACCAGAAACTCGTGGCTGTGGTCGCCGCCGATCGGCCCCGTGTCGGCGCGCATCGGAATCGCCTGCAATCCCATACGCTCGTAAGTGCGCAGATAGCTGACCAGATGGCGGTTATAGGCATGCAGCGCCCCCGCCTCGTCGATGTCGAAGCTGTAACCGTCCTTCATGAAAAACTCGCGCCCGCGCATGACGCCGAAACGCGGCCGCACCTCGTCGCGGAATTTCCACTGGATGTGATACAGGGTTTTCGGCAGTTCCTTGTAGGAATTGACCGAGTTGCGGAAAATGTCGGTGATCAGCTCCTCGTTCGTCGGACCATAGAGCATATCGCGCCCGTGCCGGTCGGTAATGCGCAGCATCTCCTTGCCGTAATCGTCATAGCGCCCGCTCTCGCGCCACAGGTCGGCCGGTTGCAGGGTCGGCATCAGCATCGGAATATGGCCGGCACGGATCTGTTCCTCGTGAACGATGTCCTCCAGCTTGCGCAGAACCTTGAAGCCGAGCGGCAGCCACGAATAGATCCCGGCGCTTGCCTGCCGGATCATACCGGCGCGCAGCATCAGCCGGTGACTGGCGATCGAGGCCTCGGCAGGGGTGTCCTTCAGAACGGGCAGGAAATAGCGGGTCAGACGCATGGAAAAGCTCCGGTTAAACGTTTTTTTCGGGTGTAAGCCAAGGGGACGGCCCTTGCAATGGCGGCTGCGACAGAATTGACAAAAGTTGTTTGCATCGACTCGGGTTTTCTGCTTAAACAGCAGCAGTTGTTGCGCCAGATGGCAGGCACCTGTTTACAGAGATGCGCCACGGTAACAGCCAAGCGGAGCTTCTGGCTCAAGTCTAGGGGAAAATGGAAAGCGGCTCGTTCAGCGGGCCGTTTTTCTGTTTGACGGCACAGGTTTCACGATGCCCCCCGCAGGCGCAACTCCGGTTCAACCCCCATCATCCGTGCCAGCGACGACAGTCGTTTTTCCACCACCTCGCCGTTCAGATGCGCCGCCGCTCCATCCAGCGTCAGCACCAGCGTGCCGTCCTCCACCGCCAGCGCGGTATGGTCCAGCAATCCGGTCTGCGCACCGGAAATCATCGCGCCCAGCCGCATCGCCTTGCCCAGCATCACCGCCTCGCGAATGCGCGCCTCGCTTAACAGCTCCTCCACCGGAATTTCCAGCGCCGAATGGCCGGCGTTCTTGTAACGACTCAGGATCGCCATGCCCAGAAACAGCCGTTCCTGATGATCCACCCCGCCCAGATTGGCGCGCGTGACCGATTCAAAACACATCTCGGCACGATAGTCGGGATGCGCCTGCCAACTGGTGTCGTGCAGCAAACAGGCCGCCAGCATCAGCCGCCGCCCCGATGCGTCCAGATCGGGATAAAGCGGGCGCAGCCATTCAAACAGCACCTGCCCGAAACCGGGGAAACGGGCGCTGCGTTGCTCCATCACGCGGCAGGCCTCGATCAAGGGGTCAAGGCGGCGCAGGCTCTGCGGCATCTGCTCGTAATACATTCCCTCGCGCAGGCCATAGGACGACAGCACGATTTCCTCAGGCTCCAGCGTATCCAGCAACGCCGACATCACCCGCCCCGCCATCGGCACCAGCGACAGCCGCGCCCGCGAGGTTTCGGTATGGCGCACCAACTCGTCCAGCGTCTGCCCGTTGACCCACTCGATGGTGTTTTGCAGGTTTTTCATGCTCAACCGGTATTCGTGCAACACATGAAACGGATATTGCCGCCGCACCATGTCCAGCCGCGCCAGCGCCCGCCACGAACCGCCAACCAGATACAGCCGCGCCACCTTGCCACCCGTCGCCTTCACCAGCTTTTTGACCTCGCGCCGGATATGCCGGTCGGTGTCGCCCCTATGGTCCGCCAGTTTCAACGGACCAAGCGGCGAGGTTGCCGCCGCGCCGATCCGCCCCGCGTCCAGGCGCGCCAGCTCCATCGAGGCCCCGCCGATATCACACACCAGCCCTGTGGCATCCGGCCAGCCCAGCAGCACCCCGCGCGCCGAAAGATGCGCCTCCTGCTCGCCACTGGCGACGCGCAACAACAGGCCGGTTTCGCGTTCCACCTGTGCAACAAAACCGGCACCGTCAACCGCCTCGCGCACCGCCGCCGTTGCCACACCGCTCGCCAGCGCATCCATTCCCGCCACCAGCGCCGCAAACCGGTGCAACGCCGCCAGCGCCCGCGCCCGCCCTTCAGGGTTCAACAGACCGGTTTCGGCCACGCCCCTGCCCAGACCGCACAAGACCTTTTCATTATAAAAATAGGCCGGCGAACGCGACAACCCGTCAAACACCACCAGCCGGACCGAGTTCGATCCAACATCGACCACGGCAATACGCCGGGTCACGGCGCACCGCCGTTTTCCAGCGCCCGGAAAACCTCGCCCGCCAGTCGCGGGGTAATGGCGCGGCGTCTCGATAGACCGGCTCGGTCCAGCGCCGCCACCATCGCCCGCGCCGCCGCAAACGACCGTTCCATGCGCGCCAGCAGATACCCGATCAGGTCCGGCGACGCCGTAATTTGGCGATCCGCGAACAACTTCACCAGGACCGCCGACAACAATGCATCGTCCGGCGCCTCCAGCAAGGCCACCTCCGCCGCGCGCAACCGCGACGCCAGATCCGGCAGCGCGATGTCCCAGCGCGACGGTGCAGTGACCCCGCTCACCAGCAGGCTGCCACCCGCACCCAGTAGCCGGTTGTGTAAATGGAAAAGCGACTCTTCCGATTTTTTGCGGCGCTGCGCCGGCAACGCTACCAGCCGGTCCACATCCTCGACCGCGACAGCACGCGCGGCGGCCAGCGTCGGGATATCGTGCGCCGCCAGCGTGTCGGCTGCCAGAACCACCCCGCCGGACCGCGCCGCCCAGACCTGCACCAGATGGCTTTTGCCCGCAGCCACCGGCCCGCACAACGCCAGCTTGCCGGTCGCCCAGCGCGGCCAGGCATCCAGCATTTTCACCGCCAGCGCATTGGACGGCGAAACAAAAAAATCGTCCCGCCCCAACGCCGCACGCGCCGGCAGGTCCAGAACCAGTTGTTCGGGTTTGCTCATGCGTCCGGCTCTGTTTGCTCCGCCTCGGGGCCAAGATACAGATGGCTGGCTTTGTAGTTGGCAATCGCAAAACGCCCCAGAACCCCGATACTTGCGGCGGCAGGCACCGCGATCAGCAACCCGACAAACCCCAGCGCCGAACCGAACGCAAACAGCGCGAACATCAGCCACACCGGATGTAACCCGACCGATCCGCCAACCAGCTTGGGCGTCAGGAAATTACCTTCGACCAGTTGCCCGACGCCGAAAACTCCGGCAACCACCGCGATCCAGACGGGGTTGTCCCAATACTGGAACAACGCCAACCCGATCGAGGTCACGCCACCAAAAGTCGATCCGACATAGGGAATAAACGTCAGCAACCCCGCGACCAGTCCGACGACCACACCGAATTGCAACCCGATCAACCCCAGCGCCACAGCATAGAAAATCCCCAGTATCAGACCCACGGTCATCTGCCCGCGCACAAAACCGGCCAGCACAGAATCGCACTCGCGCCCCAGCCGCCGGATTACCGGCGCATGTTCGCGCGGCAACCAGCTGTCGATCACCGCCACCATCCGGTCCCAGTCCAGCAGCAAATAGAACGCCACCACCGGCGCAACAATCAGCAAGGTGACAAAATTGACCACCGCCAGCGACGACGACAACACCTGCCCCAGCACCTGCGCGCTGTTGGCCCTGATTGCTGCCTCGACCGAGGCGAGGTTCTGCCGGATC
Source organism: uncultured Rhodobacterales bacterium (assembly GCA_964506345.1). Classification (GTDB taxonomy): domain Bacteria; phylum Pseudomonadota; class Alphaproteobacteria; order Rhodobacterales; family Rhodobacteraceae; genus NORP23. The sequence goes on from CAZDLV010000046.1 coordinate 7,231, forward strand.
GGCGAATTGGCGTCCAGCAACCCGGGAAATTTCGCCGTCAGAAAATCCAGCATCGTTGTCAGAAGATGCGGCGCGGCATCGACCAGCGCCCGCACCTGATTGAAAATCAGCGGCACCACCAGGATAAACGCCAGCAGCGACAACACCAGCACCAGCACCGAAATCACCACCGTTGCCAGCGTCCGGCTCAATCCCCATTCCTCCAGCCGGTCGGCGAACGGATCCAGCAGATAGGCAATCGCCGCGCCGACCATAAACGGTAACAGCGTATTGCCGACATACCACAGCACCAGCGCGAAAATCGCCAGCCCGACTCCCCAGTAGCGCAGTTGTTGTCCGACGGATAAGCTCATGTTGGTTCCCTTATGCAAACTGTTCGCGGATCAGGCGTTCTTCCAGACCGTGGCCGGGATCGAACAGCAATGTATGGCTGATGTCCGGCTCGCTGGTGATATCGACACGGGCGACATTGCGCACCTCGGTTGAATCGGCCACGGCGTTGACGGGGCGTTTGGCATGTTCCAGCACCTCGAATGTAATCGTCGCCTCCATCGGCAGCAAGGCCCCGCGCCAGCGCCGCGGCCGGAACGCCGCCATCGCCGTCAACGCCAGAATATCGGCCCCGATCGGCAGAATCGGCCCGTGCGCGGAATAGTTATAGGCCGTGGAACCCGCCGGCGTCGATACCAGCGCCCCGTCGCAGACCAGCTCGTCCATGCGCACCCGCCCGTCCACCGAAATCCGCAGCTTCGCCGCCTGCGGACCGGAGCGCAGCAGGGACACCTCGTTGATCGCCAACGCCTCTGTTGTAGCGCCGTTCACGCATTGCGCCTGCATTTTCAGCGGGTGGATAACCGCCGCCTCGGCATTGGCAAGACGGGCCAGCAAACCGTCCTCCTGATAGACATTCATCAAAAAACCGACGGTCCCCTGGTTCATGCCGTAAACCGGCGCGGGCAGGGCCTGTGTCGCATGCAGGGTTTGCAACATGAAACCGTCGCCGCCCAGCGCCACGATCACATCGGCCTTGTCGGGCGCGACATGGCCATATCGCGCCCGCAGGATTTCCCGCGCTGCCCGGGCCGGTGCGCCGGTGGCGGCGACAAAACTGATTTTCTTGTATTCCATTGCCCGAGTTTCCCTTTTTCCGGCGACGGACTCAAGTGCGGATTTCCGGTAGCGGATTTTCCGACAGGAAACAAAAATTCCGTAACGGAAAGCGCCGATGCGTTTTTTTCGCCAATCGTGCCGATTCGCCTCTTTTCCCCCCGCTTTTTGCCGGTTATCCCCTTTTCACCCCGTCCCTGCGTCGTTTAGCCAAAGCCGCATGTCGGATTTTTGTTTCCAATAGGAAACACGCCCTCTACAAGGGCAGAAAGTTTACATCCCGAGGAGACCCAGAATGACCCAGACCCGCGACACCGGATTTTTCACCGAAACCCTCGCCAGCCGCGATCCGGAGCTTTATGCCTCGATCACCGGCGAGCTTGGCCGCCAGCGCGAGGAAATCGAGCTGATCGCCTCGGAAAACATCGTCTCGGCCGCCGTGATGGAGGCGCAAGGCTCCGTGATGACCAACAAGTATGCCGAGGGCTATCCGGGCCGGCGCTACTATGGTGGCTGCGAATTCGTCGATGTGGCCGAGCAACTGGCCATCGACCGCGCCAAGCAACTGTTCGGTTGCGAATTCGCCAACGTGCAGCCGCACTCCGGTTCGCAGGCCAACCAGGGCGTGTTCACCGCGCTGATCAAACCGGGCGACACCATTCTGGGCATGAACCTTGCCTCCGGCGGCCACCTGACCCACGGCGCGAAGCCGAACCAATCGGGCAAATGGTTCAACGCCGTGCAATACGGCGTGCGCAAACAGGACAACCTGCTGGACTATGACGAGGTGGAATCGCTGGCCAAGGAACACCGGCCGAAACTGATCATCGCCGGCGGCTCCGCCATTCCGCGCCAGATCGATTTCGCGCGCTTCCGCGAGATTGCCGACAGCGTCGGCGCGATCCTGATGGTGGACATGGCGCATTTCGCCGGTCTGGTGGCGGCGGGCGAGCATCCCTCCCCCTTCCCGCACGCGCATGTGGCGACCACCACCACCCATAAAACCCTGCGCGGCCCGCGCGGCGGCATGATCCTGACCAATGACGCGGATATCGCGAAAAAGGTCAACTCCGCCATCTTCCCCGGTATTCAGGGCGGCCCGCTGATGCACGTCATCGCCGCCAAGGCCGTGGCCTTCGGCGAGGCATTGCGCCCCGAATTCAAAACCTACCAGCAGGCCGTGCGCGCCAATGCGGTGGTGCTGGCCGAAACCCTGATGAAGGGTGGACTGGACATCGTGACCGGCGGCACCGATACCCATGTGATGCTGGTGGACCTGCGCCCGAAAGGCGTGAAAGGCAACGCCACCGAGCAGGCATTGGGCCGCGCCCATATCACCTGCAACAAGAACGGCATCCCGTTTGACCCGGAAAAGCCGATGGTAACATCCGGCGTGCGTCTGGGAACCCCCGCAGGCACGACGCGCGGATTCGGCGAGGAAGAATTCCGGCTAATCGGCGAGTTGATCGTCGAGGTTGTAGACGGCCTCGCCGCTAACGGCGCGGAAGGTAACGGCGCGGTCGAGGAATCGGTGAAAACCCGTGTTCTGGCCTTGTGCGAACGCTTTCCGATGTATCCGAACCTGTAAACCCGAAAGGGCGGCGCAATTCCGGCGCCGCCCTTTTTCTATCTTGCGACAGGTCTAACCCTTGTCGCGGATCCAGACCTCCACCCGGCGATTGATGGCGCGCCCGTCGGTGGAATCGTTGCAACCCAGTGGCGCGACCTCGCCAAACCCGAACGTGACGATCGGCATACGGGCAGCATCGGCACCCAACGCCGCCTTCAACGCGGCGGCGGCCTGCTGCGCACGGCGCAACGACAGCCCCTCGTTTTGCGAACCGGTTCCGGCAGAATCCGAGAACCCGGCCAGCACCACCTGTTTGCCGGTCAAATCAACCGAGCGCAGATAGTCGGCCAGACGCGGAATATCGCCCACGGCCTGCGCATCCAGTTGCGCGATACCGGTCTGGAAACGAAAGGTGGTGGACAAACGCTCGGCCGAGGCCAGTTCGGCAATCACCTTGCGGACACGTTTGAAGGTGGCATCGTTCTGGCTGTCGAGAATGGAATTGATCAGCCTCCGTCCCTGATGGCGCACACCGAACGTAATAATCGACTGGTTAACAAAGCCCGCCGCCTTGATCGCCGGCTGTGCCGCCGGCGACTGGACGTAATTCAGAAAGCCGATCATTTTTTCGGCACGGTCCTGCGCACGCGCCGCAGTGCGCACCGAACTGGTATAGAAATAGACGCGACGCGACAACGGATACTCGCCGGTTTTGATGGTGAAATCTGTCGGTTCGGACAGGAAACCGCAGGTGCCGCGCACAGCCAGCGCCCGCGCATTGCCCTTGGCCGAAATACTGGTAAACCCGATACCGTCGGGATCACCGGCCACCGCCGCAACCAGCGCCGCGTCATCATTGAATTGCTGCGCACCGCGCGCGAAACCCAGACCGCTTGTGCCAAAGACCACGCGCGCGAAATCCGTTGTGGTCCCCGAGGCATCGTTGCGCCGGTAAAGGTGGATCGCCTTGTTCGGCCCGCCAAGGGTGGACCAGTTGGTGATCTTGCCGGCAAATATCCGTGCCATTTCGTTTACGGTCAGGGACTGCACCGGATTGTCGGCGGCAACCACGATTACCACGCCGTCCAGCGCCGCGACGATCTGGTTTGCCGGATCGGTCGGATCGCCCAGACCCGCCGAAATCAGTTGCGCGCTTTCATCCGGCGAAACCTTGCGCGTTGACATAACGATCTCGGCGCTGCCGTCCAGCAACGCCTTGAACGCGGTTTCCGAACCAAAAGAGTAGATATCCACGTCGGCAAAGGGATTGCCGTCGGGCAGCACAAAGGAATACTTGTCCACGTCTGCAACATCGGACGGCAGACGTTTCAGCGCCAGACCAAAACCACCGGCAAAGCTGTCGAAAATTCCGGGGATCAGGGTTTTACCGATGGTGCTGGACCCGGCCAGCCGGAAATCGACGTTGACCAGATCCGGGCAATTGCCTTCGCAGGTCACCTCGTCCGCCAGAATGCTGACTTGCCCGAGCATGGTTTTCAGTGTGTAATTCTGGCCATCGAAATCGACCAGATCGCCAGTCATCGACACGCTGCCATCCAGCGATCGCAACGTCACCTTTTCCGCGGTGGCCGTGGTAGCCAGCAAAAAGGCCGTTGCCGTTAAGGTTAGCAGCTTTTGTGAAAAACTTTTGACACGCACAAGAATCCCCTTTTCGTTAGTCCGCCTTTTCGGCTTGTAAGTCATCGCGGGAAGTCCCTTGTGGGTGTTCCCCAAGGTCAAGGTTACAATTTTGGCGCTATTTTTCCACTAAAAAATGCGGCGGGCGCAAAAGAGGGATGCGCCCGACCGGAAAAACGGATGGATTTTGCCGTAAACCTAGCGGGCGTCGCGCACCCAGATTTCGACCCTGCGGTTGATGTTGCGTCCGCGTTCGCTGGTGTTGCAATCCAGCGGCGATGCCTCGCCGTAACCTTTGGCGACGATGTTGATTCCGGCGCTGTGCTGGCCCAGAACCTTGACCCGTTCGCCCGCGACAAATTCCGCACGACGGCGCGACAACGAGGCATTCGCTTTGGCCGAACCGACGGAGTCGGTGAAGCCGACGACCAGTATTTCCTTGCCGGTCATGTCCCGACCTTCGAAATAGCGGGCCAGTCCGGCCAGCGCACGGGTGTTGCGCGCGTCCAGTTTGGAAATGCCCTGAACAAACCGGAACGTCGTGGATACCCGTGTGGCACCGCGCAGTTCCTTGGCCAGCTGTTTCAGCGTTTTAAGCGAGGCGGTTTCCTGATCGGTCAGGATCATGTCCAGCAAACGGTTGCCTTGTGCATCAAGGGCGCGTGTGGCGATGGAATCGCCAACGAAACCGGCGTTTTCGACTGCGGCCTGCGCTGCGTCCGAGGCAACGAAATCAAGGAATGCCTGCACCGGCGCAGAACGCTCGGCACCCGAATCGACCAGATACAGACGGCTGGTCTCGGGGTATTCCTCGGCGCCGACGGTAAAGGTATCGGGTTTGGACAGGATGCCACATTCGCCGCGCAGTGCCAGCACCTTGGTTGCAGTGCTGTCGCCGATGCTGACGAAACCGATGGCTCCGGGGTCGCCGCTGACGTTCAGGTCAAGGTTGGTCAGATCGGCCACCGGGCGCACATTACGCGAATAGGTCAGACCGCGCGCGGTCATCAGGTTGCGGCTGAACAGCGACTCCGGCCCGCTGTATTTATCCAGCAGGTAGGGATCGATCCGCAGGTCCGGCCCGCCGACCTCGGCCCAGTTGGTGATGGTGCCGGCGTAAATGCCGGCGATCTGTTTTTCTGTCAGCGCGTTCACAGGGTTGTTCGGCGACACAACGAAGGCCATGCCGTCAAGCGCCACGGCAATTTCCGCCGGTTCGTTCGGCACCGTGCCAAGCGCACGGGCCATTGCCTGTTTCTGTGCCGCTGTCAGCGGTGCGGTCAACATACCGATGGCGGCGCTTCCGTCCTGCAACGCACCGGCGACCGCGTCCGAACTGGTCGAATCGACGGTGATTTCCACATAAGGGCTGCCGTCGGGTTTTGTCAGGGTAAACACCGATTCACCGGCTTTCGTCCCCGGGGCGACCGAAACGTTCATGTCCTGTTGCAAGGCAAAGAACTGGATCATGTTCGGCATCAGCGCATTCCCCAGCGCCGGCGAACCGAGAACAGTAAATTTGGTGTCATCCACCAGCGCCGGACAATTGTCGCTGACACAGACAACGCGGCTGGTATCAAGCGACACGTCGCCCAGCATCCCGCGAATAACATAGGTTTTGCCGTCAAACGACAGTAGCTCGCCAGTGATCGACAGACTGCGGTCTTGCGACATCAACGTAACGGTTTGCGCGTTGGCGGCACCGGCGAAAACCAGTGCCGAGGTTAGAAGCATCGCGGAGGTTCGCAAAATCGGGGCAAATCGCATGTTGTTGTCCTTACCGTTGTTCCGCCGGACACCACTGGGCGCCCCGACAGGGTGTTTGCAGACTGATGGCACAGCGGCGCTATCGCCGCATACTG
>CAZDLV010000047.1:0-13337 GCA_964506345.1 uncultured Rhodobacterales bacterium
CCGACAGACCACCCGAGGCCTGAATGGTGATTTTCTGTTCCTTGCCGGTGCCTTTGTCCTTGGCCGACACAGAAACGATACCGTTGGCGTCGATGTCGAAGGTCACCTCGATCTGCGGCACACCGCGCGGTGCGGGCGGGATCTGTTCGAGGTTGAACTGGCCGAGCATCTTGTTATCGGCCGCCATCTCGCGCTCACCCTGGAAAACCCGGATAGTCACCGCATTCTGGTTATCCTCGGCGGTCGAGAATACCTGCGATTTCTTGGTCGGGATCGTGGTGTTGCGGTCGATCAGGCGGGTGAAGACGCCACCCAGCGTTTCGATACCCAGCGACAGCGGAGTCACGTCGAGCAGAACAACATCCTTGACGTCACCCTGCAGGATACCGGCCTGAATGGCGGCGCCCATGGCAACAACCTCGTCCGGGTTAACGCCTTTGTGCGGCTCTTTACCGAAGAATTTGGTGACTTCTTCCATGACTTTCGGCATGCGGGTCATACCGCCGACCAGAACGACCTCGTCGATATCTCCCTTGGTCAGACCGGCGTCTTTCAGCGCGGCGGCACAAGGTTTCATCGACGCCTTGATCAGGTCGCCAACCAGCGATTCCAGTTTCGCGCGGGTCAGTTTCATGACCAGATGCAGCGGCTGGCTGGTTTTCGGGTCCATGGTGATGAACGGCTGGTTGATTTCCGTCTGCGTGGCGGACGACAGTTCGATCTTGGCTTTCTCGGCGGCTTCTTTCAGACGCTGGAGCGCCATCTTGTCACCCTTCAGATCAACGCCGTTCTCTTTCTTGAACTCGGTTGCCAGATAGTCGACGATGCGCATGTCGAAGTCTTCACCACCAAGGAAGGTATCCCCGTTGGTCGATTTCACCTCGAACAGGCCGTCGTCGATTTCCAGAATGGAGACGTCGAAGGTGCCGCCGCCGAGGTCGTAAACCGCGATGGTTTTGCCGCCTTCTTTGTCCAGACCATAGGCCAGCGCGGCCGCGGTCGGCTCGTTGATGATGCGCAGCACTTCGAGGCCCGCAATCTTGCCGGCGTCTTTGGTGGCCTGACGCTGGGCGTCGTTGAAATAGGCCGGAACCGTTACGACAGCTTGCGTGACGGTTTCGCCAAGATAGCTCTCGGCGGTTTCCTTCATTTTTTGCAGGATAAAGCCGGACACCTGCGACGGCGAGTATTTCTCGCCGTTGACCTCGACCCATGCGTCGCCGTTCGGGCCTTCAACGATCTTGTAGGCAACGAGGTCCATATCCTTTTTCACCATCGGATCGTCGAAGCGACGGCCGATCAGGCGTTTGATGGCGAAGAGAGTGTTTTCCGGGTTGGTCACAGCCTGCCGTTTGGCAGCCTGACCGACGAGGCGTTCCTCGTCCGTGAAAGCAACGATCGACGGGGTCGTGCGCGCGCCTTCGGCATTCTCGATAACTTTGGCCTGTGCGCCATCCATGATAGCAATGCACGAGTTGGTGGTTCCGAGGTCAATTCCGATAACTTTAGACATATGTCATTTCCTTTCGTGTGGCGAGTTTGAAGTGCGGATCCACATTCGGCCTCCGTTCTTCTTCCCAAAGGGTGATCCCTGGCGGGATCGTTTGAAGGGTATATAGGAGGCAGGTTTGGCCCCTGCAAGCGGCGCGCCCCCGTCTTTTTCACGTTTTTTTGATAGAATTGCGGATTCCCCAACCTATTGGCCAATAGATTCAAATTCCTGTCGAATTTTCGATAATTCAGGTCGCGCGCGCGGGAAAATACAGGCGGTTCAGCCAGACAGCCACCACGGCGGGTTTGGCGGTATTTTCCACCTCGACGTCTACCGCGAAGGTTTGGGACAGATACGTCTGTTCCTGTGTGACCGAGGTCAGGGAAAACCGCCCGCGAATTCTGGCCCCTGACGGAACAGGTGCAACAAACCGGATTTTGTCGAACCCGTAGTTGATGGCCTGCGTGACTCCGTCTGGCAGCGTGGCGACATCGGCGTACATTGCGCTGATCATTGCGAGGGTAAGAAAGCCGTGCGCGATGGTGCCGCCGAACGGGGTGGTTGCGGCCTTGTCGGGATCGACGTGGATGAACTGCCAGTCCCCGGTCACGTCGGCAAAGGCCGATATGCGGGCCTGATCCAGCGCAAACCAGCGTGACGTCAGCGGGGGTGCGCCAATCTGCGCCCGGGCGTGCAGGAATGCACCGGACAGGCTCATGGCAATTTTCGCTTGCCGCCGTTACCGTCCACGGCAACGAAGATGAACTTGGCCTCGGTCACTTTTACCCGCTCGCTTGACGGCAGGCGGGTTACCCAGACCTCGACCCCGATGTGCATGGACGTTGTGCCCTCGCTTTGCAATTCGGCATAGATGGATACGACGTCCCCGACCAGAACCGGCTTGTGAAAGGTCATGGCGTTGACGGCGACGGTTGCGACCTTGCCGTTCGAGCGCGCGCGGGCAATCACCGACGCGCCCAAATCCATTTGTGCCATCAGCCAGCCGCCGAATATATCGCCGTTGGCATTCGTATCCGCCGGCATGGCGATGGTTTGCAGGGCCAGCGCTCCGGTTGGTTCAGGATTGGTCATGGTTATCTAGCCTCCCCAGCTTGCACTCATATTTTTCCGCAGCCATGCCTCGACCATCAGGCCGAACATAATGGCGACCAACGTAAAAATAACCGGATATTCCATGTTGGACCTGTGCGGAAAATAATTGACGAAAGCCGCCCCCCGTTCCTGATCGATCGCGTGAAACAGCGGGTTCCACGCGAACCATTTAACCATGCCTGCGGACATGTAGTTTGCCGGCAGCATCTTGCCGCTGGTGATCATATTGGCGCGCCGGTAAAGTTGCGAAATAATCGGAACGACCTTGGGCGCAAAGGGCGAGGCAACCAGAAAGAGCATCCCGACCCCGACCCCGCTTGCCCACGCCATGAAATACGGGAACAGCAGGCCGGCAGGGTTGTAGAACTCCAGCCCGCCGCGAAAGATGCTGACAACAAACAGGATAAGTCCGATCGTCAGCAATTGCATATACAGGCCGGACAAGGCGCTGGTGGCAATTGCCAACAGTGTGTTCATCGACGGGTGCAGGTTCATCGCATCGACTGGTGACGAAGAATTCATAACGGATTTGATGGCCCGGTTGTGGGTCAGGAACAGAAAAATTCCGGTAAGCATAAACACAACAAAGTCACCGCGAATGGCAAGCGAGCGCACCCCCAGAACCGTGTACAGCAACGCGAATACCGCCAACATCACCAGGTTTTGTGCAATGACCACGCCCAATCCCAGCGCCGCGCCGCCGCTTTGTTTGCGGATGTCGCGCACGATGGAATGGTAGAGAAGTTCGATAAACGCAACGGCGGCACCAAAGACGGTCCGGTTTCTGCGGGTTTTAGGCATCATTGGCGGTAACTCTCCTGCTCCGGCACGAAAAACGTCGCTTGCATGGCGCCGGTCACATTGTCCATATATAGGGTCTATAGTGACAACATTATTTACAAAAGGCTACCGCGATGTCGACACCTGCTATCGTTTCCGAAATCCGCCGTCTGGCTATTCTGGCCGGACAGGAAATCATGCGGGTTTACGATAAACCCGACTTCGGGGTCCGCCTCAAGGCCGACGACAGCCCGGTTACCGAAGCGGACGAGGCCGCCGACCGGCTGATTTCCGCAGGTTTGCGCGCCGCTTTCCCCGACATCGCGCTGGTGACCGAGGAACAAAGCGACAGTCACAGTGTGACGGCAAGCCGGTTTTTTATTGTCGATCCGCTGGACGGGACCAAGGAATTCGTGCATCGGCGCGGTGATTTTACGGTAAATATCGCGTTGATCGAAGACGGTGTTCCGGTTCTGGGCGTGGTGTTTGCGCCTGCGCGGGAACGGCTGTTTTACACCGGAACAGATGGCAAAACGGTCGAGGAATTCGGAAATTTCGATCCCGGTGTTACCGGCGAGACCCGCCCGATATCGGTTTCGATTCCTGACAATTCCGGCCTGACCGTCGTTGCCTCGCAATCGCACCGGGATCAGGCAACGGACGAGTATATCGCCCGATACGCCGTCGCGAATTTTCGTGGTGCCGGTTCGTCCCTGAAATTCTGTCTGGTTGCTACCGGCGAAGCGGATTTGTATCCGCGCCTTGGGCGGACGATGGAATGGGACACTGCTGCCGGTGACGCGGTTTTGCGCGGGGCGGGCGGGGCCGTTGTGCGGTTTGACGACCATTCGGTGCTGACCTACGGCAAGCCCGGCTATGAAAACCCGTTCTTTATCGCATATTCACCCGACGTAACCCTGAAGGCCCCGTAAATGCCGGTTCTGCTGGTCATTCCGGCGCGCTATGCGTCCAGCCGGTTCCCCGGCAAGCCGCTGGCCTCGTTGCGCGGGGCGGGCGGGCAGGTTCGCAGTCTGGTGCAACGCAGCTGGGACGCAGCGCGCGGCGTGCGCGGGGTGGACCGGATTGTCGTGGCCACCGATGATACCCGCATACAATCCGCCTGCGAAAGTTTCGGGGCCGAGGTGATCATGACGTCCGAATCCTGTCGCAACGGTACCGAACGCTGTGCCGAGGTTTCCAAACTCCTGCCCGCATACGACACGGTGGTAAACTTTCAGGGCGACGCACCGTTGACCCCTCCGTGGTTTGTCGAAGCAGCGCTAAGCGCACTGGCCGGGTCGACCGTCGCAGTGGCAACACCGGTTTTGCGATGCAACGCCATGGCGCTGGAATCATTGTTGCAAGACCGCCGCCACGGGCGTGTCGGTGCTACGACAGCGGTGTTCGACACGTTGGGCCGCGCCTTGTATTTTTCCAAAGAGGTTTTGCCGTTTGGCGCGCATCAACCCGTTGACGGTCTGGATATTCCGGTGTTTCACCACGTCGGGGTTTATGCCTACAGCGCCGGTATCTTGCGCGATTATGCCCGCTGGCCCGAAGGCGTTCTGGAACGCCACGAGGGGCTGGAACAGTTGCGGTTTCTGGAAAACGGCGCGCCGGTGCAAACCGTGCAGGTCAACAGTTCCGGTCACGAGTTCTGGGAGCTGAACAACCCCGACGATCTGGCACGAATTGAAAAAATCCTTGCGGTACAGGGCATCCCGTGACGCCGGCGGCGCAGGTGACGGTTGTTGTCGTCTCGCACGGGCGCGCCGACGATCTGGACCGGTGTTTGCAAAGCTTGCGCAACCAGACCTGCACGAATTTCGAGGTGGTCGTGGTTGCCGATGCGCTGCCCGACAGGTTTCGGCACGATGTGCGCTATATTCCGTTTGCCGCGGAAAATATATCCACGGCCAGAAATCTGGGACTGGCGGCTGCCGCCGGCGAAATTGTGGCGTTCTGCGATGATGACGCGGTGCCGGACCCGCCGTGGCTCGACCGGCTGACGGCGCCGTTTGTCGATCCGCGTGTCGGTTCGAGTGGCGGTTTCACGCGCGGGCGCAACGGTATCTCGCGCCAATGGGGCGCGGCGCGCGTGGATACAGCCGGCGAAGATCATCCATTCGAAATTGATGAAACCCGACCCGTTCATGTATTTGCGCCCGACGCGGCAAGGCCTGTGAAGGTGGTCGGAACAAACATGGCCTTCAGAAAACAGGCGCTGGTCGCGGCGGGCGGTTTTGACGAATCCTACAGGTTCTATCTGGAAGACGCCGATATGAAACTGCGGCTCGATCAGGCGGGACGGGATACCGCGTTGGTGCCTGCGGCGCAGGTGCATCACCTGTTTGCCGCCGGTGCGCGTCGCACGCGGGATCGCGCGCCTGTGGATCTGTTCCAGATCGGCGCAAGCAAAGCCTATTTCTGCAAACGGCACTTTGGCGGCGATCTGGCGGCAGAACTGGACAGATTCGCGCGCGCGCAGGAATTGCGGTTGCTGAATTTCGTGTCACGCGGGGTGTTGTCGCGCGACCGGATCGCCCCCCTTATGCGTGGTTTGCGCGACGGGATGGCCGAAGGGCAAAGCCGGACGCCTATATGGCCGAAACGAACAAAGGCGGGCCGGTTTTTGCCGTTTCCCGTTCGCACCGGCGGGCATACCGTTTTATGCGCGCGCCGCCGCGATGCGGACCGGGTCGCCACCACGGCACGCGAACACCTGGCGTCGGGCAACCGCGTGTCGGTGATCGAACTGTCGATGTCGCCCGCGTATTTCCAGGTTTCTTTCGTCAACGGGTATTGGCTGCATCGTGGCGGCGTCTGGGGGCGGGCATGTCGCAGCGACCCGGTGTTGCGACTCGGCCGTTTTCGGCGCAGGTTCGAGTCCGAGGTCGCGCGCCTGACGATGTTGCACGATGTTGACGAGGTTATTTATCTGTAAAGTAGTATGTGGAACCATATGCAGACAACGCTATAACGTGGGTTTATAGTGAAAAAACGACCGAAGCCCTAACTGTTGCTTAACCCGCAAGGCAAAAGATAAAAATACCGAAGAATGTGTAAACAGGATTACGGCGCACAGTTTGGCGCTATCGAGGGAAAATGAAAAAACGAGTAACAAAAGCGATTTTTCCGGTTGCCGGACTGGGAACACGGTTTTTGCCGGCGACCAAGTCCATCCCGAAAGAAATCATGACACTGGTCGACCGCCCGTTGATCCAGTACGCGATCGACGAGGCGCGCGAGGCCGGAATCCGCGAGTTTATTTTTGTAACAGCCAAGGGCAAAGGCGCACTGGAGGATTATTTCGACGCAGCGCCCGAGCTGGAAAAAACCCTGCGAAAGAAAAACAAACTCGATTTGTTGCAGGAACTGAAAGCCACCGATATGGAAAGCGGGGCGATTGCCTATGTGCGCCAACGCGAGGCACTGGGACTCGGTCATGCGGTCTGGTGTGCCAGGCGACTGATCGGGGATGAACCCTTTGCCGTTATTCTGCCCGACGATGTTATCGCCGCCGAAAAATCGTGTTTAAGCCAGATGGTCGAACAGTATGCCGTAACGCGCGGAAACATCGTTGCCGCGATGGAGGTATCCCCTGAACAGGCATCTTCCTACGGCATTCTTGATCCGCACGAGGACATGGGTCGCGTCATTTCAGTCAAGGATATGGCCGAAAAGCCCGCAGTGGGCGAGGCACCCTCGAACCTGGCAGTGATCGGGCGATATATTCTCGAACCCTCTATTCTGAACCGCCTGCACCACCTTAAACGTGGCAGTGGCGACGAAATTCAGCTAACGGATGCTATCGCCGCCGAGGCACGCGAAAACGGTGGGGTGTATGGATACCGGTTTGATGGTGCGCGGTATGATTGCGGATCGAAAATCGGCTATCTGAAAGCGACGATTGCCTTTGGTCTGGCGCGCGAGGATATGCAGGAAGAACTTGCCGGGTTTATCGCGCAAGCGCTCGAAACCCGCCGCGCCGCAGAATAACCCCCCGGGAGGGAACGATGTCGAAAATTCTGGTCACCGGCGGTGCCGGCTATATCGGTTCGCACGCGTGCAAAGCATTGGCCGAGGCCGGATATGAACCGGTTACCTTCGACAACATATCGACAGGCTGGCGTGACGCGGTGCAGTTCGGCCCGCTGGAGGAGGGCGACCTGCGCGACGCCGACCGCATCGCCGAAGTGGTAAAAAAACACCAACCCGCAGCCGTCATGCATTTCGCGTCGCTGGCCGAGGTTGGCCAGTCGATGCAGGATCCGGCGCTGTACTGGAAACACAACGTGTTGGGGGCGCTTAACCTGTTGCAGGCAACGGCAGACAACGGCGTGGACAAATTCGTCTTTTCCTCGACCTGTGCAACTTACGGCGATCATGACGGGGTGTTGCTGGATGAAAATACACCGCAAAATCCGATAAACGCCTATGGTGCCTCGAAACTGGCGGTCGAGAAGATGTTGGAGAATTTCGCTGCCCGCTTTGGGCTTTCCTATACTATTTTCCGGTATTTCAACGTGGCCGGCGCTGATCCGTCGGCGAAGATCGGCGAGTTCCACAACCCGGAAACCCACCTGATTCCGCTTGCCATCGATGCGGCTTGCGGGCGGCGCGACCGGCTGACAATTTTTGGCCGCGACTATCCGACACCGGATGGCACTTGCGTGCGCGATTACGTCCATGTCAGCGACCTGGTTGCCGCCCACGTTGCCGGACTGGAATATCTGGAGCAGGGAAACCCCTCGACGGTATTCAATCTGGGGTCCGGTCACGGGTTTTCGGTGCAGCAGGTCGTGGATGTGGTCGCGAATGTGACCGGAAACAACACCCCCCCCGTTAACGGCCCGCGTCGGGCCGGCGATTGTGCCGCGCTGGTCAGCGGCAGCCAGCGCGCACACGATGTTCTGGGGTGGACCCCCGCGCGCCCGGGTCTTGAACAGATGGTCGAGGACGCCAAGCGTTGGCACGACGGCACCGGATACACCGGTTGAATGGCGCCCGTTGTCCTTGATATCTCGCGCAGCGTTGCCCGGGCATCAAAGGGGCGGGTGACAGGGATTGACCGGGTGGAGCTTGCCTATATTTCCTATTTTCTCGATTGGCCCGAACCGGTGTTTTTTCTGGCGAGGTTTCGCAGCCAGTATGGCATTCTGGACCGGCAGGGGATGCGGGCGCTGCTGGATTTGCTGATGCACGGCGGCCCGTGGAGTGGCCGGAAAAACCGGACCGGAATAAAAAACATCGCGCGCGAAGTCCGCGCCAGCGTGCGCAATCTGTCGATACTCTGGTCCCGCTTCGGCCTTGCGATCGACAAGGTGGTGCCGCGCGGCCATACCTATGTAAACGTCGGTCACGGCCGTATGATCCCGACATTGTGGCCGCGATTGCGGGCGGCCGGCGCCGCGAAAATTATTGTCATGGTGCATGATGTTATTCCGCTGGATTTTCCGCAATTCTGTCGCCCCGAAACCACGAAATCCTTCGGCGCACAAATTCGCGCCCTTACGGCACATGCCGACGTGCTTTTGTGTAATTCCGCCTTTACCGAACGCGCGTTGCGGGTCTGGCTGGGCCGCTGGGGGCATGACCATGCCCAAACCCGTGTTGTTGCGCTGGGTGCAGACCCGCTGCCGGTTTCGGCCGGGGTCGGACCGCAGGATGCACCACCGTATTTTGTCGTTCTGGGAACCATCGAGCCGCGCAAGAATCACCGTCTGTTGCTGGATATCTGGCGCAGCCTGCCCGAAATTATGCCGGACGGGCAAATTCCGCATTTGCATATCATCGGTGCGCGCGGATGGCAGAACGAGGATGTGTTCAGCATACTGGACTCGGCCGGTTTTATGGGCAAAACGGTTTTCGAGGTCGGCGCACTGTCGGATCTGGCATCCGGCAACCTGATACAGGGTGCGCGTGCGCTGCTGTTTCCGTCATATGTCGAGGGTTTCGGCTATCCGCTGGTCGAGGCGCTTTACCTGAACACCCCCGTCGTCTGTTCGGACATAGCATGCTTTCACGAAGTCGGGCAGGATGCCGCCACCTATATCGATCCGGAAAATATCGAAAAATGGCGGGATAAAGTCGTCGAAATGACACAAAGTCCGAAAAAATTGGTAAATACTTCACATATTCCGGCATCTTGGGGGCAGCATTTTCATAATGTTGCCACTATTGTGTCGGATATGTAGCGTTGATAGTAATCGGGTATTGGTAAGAATGGGGCGTTTATTAAAACTGCGGGATTCTTTTTATGTGCGCCACCAGCGCCGGATCCGCCGCCTTCGTGCGTTGCGCAAACAAAAGGAACTGACCTGTGTTCGTCATACGCCCGCAGTCGGGCGCGACGGCGGCATATATCTGTTTTCGGTCATTCATAACGAAAAACACCGGTTGCCGTATTTCCTCGACTACTACCGCAATCTGGGGGTCGACCGGTTTTTCTTTGTCGATAACGATTCCGACGACGGGTCGCGCGAATATCTGGAACGCCAGCCCGATGTTTCCCTGTGGTTGGCCGAATCCAGCTATCGCCGCGCCCATTTCGGGATGGACTGGCTGAACAGCCTGTTGCGCCGGTATGCGTGCGGACACTGGGTTCTGGTCGTCGATATCGACGAATTTTTCGTTTACCCCTATTGCAACACCCGCCCGCTGCGCGCGCTGACCGACTGGCTCGACGCGTCGTCGATCAAATCGTTCGGGGCGCTTCTGCTGGACATGTATCCCGAACGCCCGCTCGAGGCTGGCGAATATCGCCCCGGCCAGGACCCGTTCGAGGTGCTGACCCATTTCGACAGCGGAAATTACACCCAGAAAATCAACCGCCGCTACGGCAATATCTGGATACAGGGCGGCCCGCGCCAGCGGATTTTCTTTGCCGACAATCCCGACCAGGCTCCGGCTCTGAATAAAATACCGCTGGTAAAATGGCAGCGCGGGCAGGTATTTGTCAGTTCCACCCACACGTTGTTGCCACGCGGCCTGAACCTTACGTACGAGGAATGGGGCGGTGAAAAAATTTGTGGCACGTTGTTGCACGCCAAGTTTCTGCCTGACCTCAAGCACAAGGCCGCGCGCGAATTGACCCGCCGCCAGCACTACGCCGGCAGCAGGGAGTACCGCGCGTATGTCAGCGCCGAATCCCCCGAGGTTGAAATGCAGCACCCGTTTTCTGTTCGCTACACCGGCTGGCAGCAACTGGAACAAATCGGACTGATGTCCGTCGGGGGGTGGGCATGACGCTCGCGATTGCCATTCTGGCGGACCGGCATCCGGATCGCGTCGGGCAATTGGCCGCCTATCTGGCAAAGTCCGGCGTCAAGGTCTGCATCCATGTGGATCGTAACTGCGCTGACGCCGACAGTCACGCATTGCGCCGTCGCCTGCATCCGTTTCGCAACGTCATATTTTCAAAACGGATCGCGTGCGGATGGGGCCAGTTCAGTCTGGTCGAGGCCGAGTTGCAGATGTGCCGTGAAATTCTGGACAAATGGGACAGTGTGACCCATGTGCAACTGATCAGCGGCGACAGCCTGCCGGTCCGGCCTTTGGCGCGATTGCACCAACACCTCGAAATCCATCCCGACGTTGATTTTATCGAAAGCGTTGCGGCATTTGAAAATAACTGGATCGTCGGCGGGCTGGGGATCGAGCGGTTCACCCTGCGGTTCCCTTTTTCGTGGAAAAAACAAAGACGGCGGTTCGACTTGTGGGTATCACTACAGCGCAAGTTACGCCTGGCGCGCCGGATTCCGGCAGATCTGCAACCCCACATCGGCAGCCAGTGGTGGTGCCTGACACGAAAAACGATCGAGGCGATCCTGAACGACCCCGACAAACCGCGGTATGACGCCTATTTCCGCAAAAGCTGGATTCCCGATGAATCCTATTTCCAGACGCTCGTCCGGAAACACGCGCGCAAAATCGAGTCGCATTCCCTGATGTATTCGCATTTCGACCATCAGGGAAAGCCGGTTATCTATTATGACGACCACACGGATATGCTGGCGGCTCTGGATGCGTTTTTTGCCCGCAAAATCTGGCCCGGCGCCGACGAGTTATATACACGGTTTACGTCGATGGTGCCGGCGCCCTGTTACACGCCCGATGCCGATATGCACGCCCGTATCGCACAGGCCACGTTACGTCGCCGCGTCGGGCGCAAGGGTCTGCGAATGATTGGCCGTTCGCCCAGTCCGTGGTTCAAGCCGCAACCGGCAACGGCGGCGCGGTATCAGGTGTATTGCGGAATTTCTCCGGTGTTTCCGGACATCAATTCATGGCTGAAATCGCGCGATCTGACCGATGCGCACGGGCGCTTGTTTGCGTCTGACAAAGCGTATTTTGCCAACGGGGTAACTGTCGGGGTCGGGGGGCTTTCGACGTCGGCACAGATCCGTGACAATGCGCCAGAATGTTTTTTGCGAAATCTGGTCTGGCAGCAGCGATCCGGCAATCCGGCCTTTCACTTTGGTCCGATGGATACCGAAAAAATCGAGAAATTCATTGTGCAGGACGCCAACGCCAATGTTCATATCGTCCAGTATGGCTGGTTGCTGGACCTGCAAGAGCGCGGCATCACCAACCCGGATATATTGCGCGTCGTCTCGACCCACCTGCTGATGCGCGAAAAGGCGTTTATCGACCTGTTCAACGCCAAGGGCGCGCAGGCGTCCATGACGTTGTGGACGTTGGGGCAGGCGCTCGGAAATCCGGCGCCGGTGTTGTTGGCCATGCTTGCGTCGCTTGGTGCCGACAACGCGCGGTTGCCGCTGGCTTTGCCCCAAGTCGCCGACGCGGGGCGCGCACTGGCATTTGCCCGCAAACTGAAAAATATCGGCGTCGATATCGATCTGCGCAAACTGGATAGCGGAACGGCGCGGACAGCGCGCGCCGCGATTCCATCGGTTGGCCGATGAACCCGACACCGTTCCGGTATTTTGCCATCATCGGCAGTATGCGAAGCGGCTCCAACCTGCTGGAACAGTCGCTGAACCAGTTTCCCGACATCAAATGTTTTGGCGAACTGTTCAATCCCGCCTTTATCGGCGGGCCGAACGGGCGCGAGGATTTCGGGTTTTCGCTGGCCGAGCGGGAAAAAGATCCTGTCGGCCTGCTTGCGGCGATGGTGGCGGGGCAGGGTGACGGAATTGCTGGGTTCCGGATCTTCGACGGCCATGATGAACGGGTCCTGAACCATATTCTTCGGGACCGGTCCTGCGCGAAAATTCTGCTGAAACGCGACTTTCTGGAAAGCTATATTTCGCTGAAAATCGCCCGCCAGACCGACCAATGGCTGTTGCGGAATGCATCGCACCGGAAAACGGCGAAGGTGGATTTCGATGCAGCCGAATTTTCAGCGTTTACGCGCGAAAAACGCCGGTATTTTTCCCATGTCCGCCAGACTTTGCAGGATACCGGCCAAACCGCGTTCGAAATCACCTATCCGGATCAAAAAGCGACCGGCGTGCTGAACGGTATCGCGACGTTCCTTGGCGTATCCGGTCGCCTTAAAACGGTAAAGGAAACGATTCTGCGCCAAAACCCCGAACCACTATCGGAAAAAGTAAATAATTACATTGAGTTACAGAAACATACCGGATATATTTCTGCCGATGTAGCAGGGCATCGCGGCGCCAGCGATCCGCGCCACCGTGCCAACATTCCGAAAATGGTAAGTTGCCTGTCGCACCCGGTACTTTTTGCCCCTGTTCCGGGCGGCCCGAACGACGAGGTTCTGCGCTGGATGGCCGCACTGGACCAGTCACCGGACCCGACCGGCACATATTCCCGGGCCACACAGGCCGGCGAAATTCTGCACACGGGCCACAGCCAGCGGACGTTGTTCGAATGGATGGCGGCCAATCCGGGGCTTGTTACCCTGACTGCGGTTCGCCATCCGGTGTTGCGCGCCTACGATGTTTTTATGCGGAAAATATTTGCC
>CAZDLV010000048.1:0-13118 GCA_964506345.1 uncultured Rhodobacterales bacterium
TCCGCCCTGGCTGTGTTGCAACCCCTTGAAATAGCCCCGCTATTCCTGCGGGATTACGCCTTGCCAGAACAAAAATCCGGCTAACTGGCGGCGCGGGGTTTATGGGTCACCGCCCTAGCTACCCGGTGCAGCAGCCGCCGGATCGGCGTTCGGGTCCACATACATGCCCTGCGCTTTCAACGCGTCCACGACCTCTTTCGGCATATAGTTCGCATCGTGCTTGGCCAGAATTTCAGTGGCAACAAAGGTGCCGTTTTCCAGTTTTCCGGTCGCGATCGTGCCTTTGCCCTCGGCGAACAAATCCGGCAGGATACCGCGATAGGATACCGGAATACTGGCGTTTCCGTCCGTCACGCTGAAGGTAATGGTTTCCGATGATCCGCGCACCAGTGTGCCGGTTTCAACCAGTCCGCCGATACGAAACCGTTCGTTCGGGCCGGGTGTCTGTTCCACAACCTGCGACGGAGACCGGAAATATTCGATCCCGCCACGCATGGAATAGCCGATAACGGCCGATGCGGTAATCAACAGTGTCATTCCGATAACAATTAGCCTGATACGGCGCTTTTTCTTCAGTCCTGCCATTTTTCCCTCCGGTGGTTGGGTTTTTATATAAGGCGGCCGTCGGGCTTGTTAAAGGGTGTTTCCGTCGCAGGGGCGGCATTCAGCTCGGCGTTCAGTTCGGCACCGAAAATCACCGCGACACCGGATAGATAGAAGAATACCAGCGTAATGATGACGCCGGCCAGCGTGCCATAGGTAATCGCGTAGGTCGGCGTCAATGTCAGATAATAGGAAAACGCCGAGGCCGCCGATGTCCAGATGACAACCGTCGCCGCAACACCCGGCCACAGACGCAAACCCTTCATGCGGTGGCTGGGCAAAAACCGGTGCATCAGAACCAGAAACAGCGCAAACACCACGACCCCCAACCCGTAGCCCAGCACCACCGTTGCGCCCGACACCCTGATGTGCGCCCACGCGGATGCAACGCGCAGCAGAACCGGCAGAAAAATCACCGATACACCAAGAACCACTGCCACAACCGCACCGACAAGGACAAAACCGATGGCGCGGCCGCGGCGCAAGAAATACCCGCGGGTCCCCTCGCCGCCATAGGCGCGATCAAAAGCCACGCGAAACGATTCAAATGCGTTCGAGGCCAGCCAGACCGCCAGCAGGATGGACACCGCCACATAGCCGTCGCCACGCCCCTGCAGAACCTCTTGCAGCGCGGGTTCCAGCGTTTCGGCAATATTTGGCGGTGCAAGGCGAAACAGCGCGTCGATGGCTTGTCGGCTGTACTGTCGCCCCAGTATCAGGCCGGTGAACGATGTTGCGAACATCAGAAACGGGAAAATGGCCAGCAATCCGGAAAACGCGATGTATCCGGCCATCGCTACGCCGTCATTGGCGACGAAACGACCATAGGCCCCGCGCAGCACCCGACAGGCCCGACGCACCGCCATCACGGGAACAGCGGTGCCTGCTCCAGCGCCGCAGTTTCGGGCAGCCCGAGCATCAGGTTGGCGTTCTGGATCGCCTGACCGGACGACCCTTTGGTCAGGTTGTCGAGCGCCGCAAACACCCTGACATGCCCGTCCACACGATCCGCCACCACGCCGATATGACAGAAGTTCGAGCCGCGCACATGCCGCGTCGCCGGTGCCTCGCCCATGGGCAGCACCACAATAAACGGTTCGTTTTCATAGGCTTGCGCAAGGGCGGCGTGAATTTCATCCGCATCCCCCTTCACATGCACCGTCGCCAGAATACCACGGTTGGCCGGCATAAGATGGGGGGTAAACATCACCTTGACCGCGCGCCCCGCGTCCTTGGAAAACTCCTGATCGAACTCGGCAGTATGGCGATGCACCGGCAGGCCGTAAGGGTGCGTGCCCTCGGATACCTCGGAATGCAACATCGCCTCTTTTGCCGCCCGTCCGGCACCGGAAACACCGCAGAACATGTCGATGATGATGCCGTCAGGGTCGATCACACCGGCCCGCAACAGGGGCCGCAAGGCAAACTGTCCCGTCGCCGCATTGCAACCGGTCCCCGCCACCAGCCGCGCGGATTTTATCTGCTCCCGATAGAACTCGGTCAGGCCATACACCGCCTCTTTCTGCATTTCCGGCGCGTAATGCGGATGCCCGTACCATTTTTCGTATTCGGCAGGGTCTTCCAGCCGGAAATCCGCCGAAATATCGACAATTTTCAGATTTTTCGGCAAATCCTTGACGATTTCCTGCGTCATGGCGTGCGGCAGGGCGCAAAACACCAGATCGACGGCGGAAAAGTCCACATCCTCGATCCGGCACAGTTGCGGCAGGTCCAGATGGCGCAGATGCGGAAACACCTGCCCCATGCTCTGCCCCGCCTTGCGGTCCGCCGTCAGGGCCGCGACCTCCATATACGGATGCAGGGCAATCAGACGCACCAGTTCCGCCCCCGTATAGCCCGAGGCCCCGAGAATGGCGATTTTATGCGTCCTGGTCATGGTTTTCTCCGTTGTTTGCCCCGCTTTAGACGGAATCGCCACGGCAATCAATCAGGCAGCGGCAAAAGGCACCGGATGCCCCAGAAACAGCTCGGCGCGCCGCGAGGTCCGCGCGGGATTGCCGCTGGTCAGATAGACCACATCGCCCGCCTGCGCAAAACGCGGATGCCGTTGCAAATAGTCCACCAGACTGTCCGCCACGATGTCAGGCTGCGAGACCAGACGGGTCCTGTCCGGCAAGGCGGCGCGGAAGCGGTCCTCAAGCAACGGGTAATGTGTGCAGCCCAGAACGGCCGATTGCGGCTCCGGCAGGCGTTCCAGCAGGCTTGCCACATGTGCATCCACCAGCGCACCGGCCCCGACCATATCGCCGGCCTCGATCGCATCGACCAGCCCGACACAGGCCTCGGCCACCACCGCGACATCGCGGGCGCGGAATTTCAACTCGCGGGCAAAAGCTCCGCTTTCCACCGTCGCCGGCGTGGCAAACAGCGCCACATTGCGCAGCCCCGTATGGGTCGGCGGCGTGTTGTCGCCCCAGTCGCGGCTGGTCAGTTCCTCGATCACCGGCACGAACACCCCCAGAACGCGGCGATCCCCCTGCAACCAGTCCACCTGCAGATCATGCAGCGCCACGGCCGAGGCGGTGTTGCAGGCCAGCACCACCAGATCGCAACCGGCATCGAACAGCCGTTGCACCCCGTTGCGGGTAATATCATGGATTTCCGCCGCCGGCCGCCCGCCGATCGGCGCATTGGCGTTGTCGCCGAAATAGACGAAGGCCTGCTCCGGCAGCCTGTCGCGAAAGGCCTGCAAAACCGTCAGCCCGCCGAGGCCGCTGTCAAAAACCCCGATCGCCATCTGTTTTGCCTCGCTGTCTTAAAAATCTTTGCCGTATTCGTCCAGATTAACCGGCCTGGGCGACAAGGAATAGGTTTTTGTCCGTAAAAAGTCCATCATCGCCTTGGGATCCTTGACATAGGCGTCAAGCGCGTCCTGATCCAGCGGATCCCCGATGGCCACATGCACCGGACGGTTCAGGCGGCGTTTGAATTCGCTGATCAACAGGGCCGTGCGGATGGTTTTGTTGTAGCGGCCCACCACCTGGAAACGGCGGGAATTGTGGCCTTTGAAAAAAATCGGCACCACGGTTGCGCCGGATTTTGCGATCATCTTGGCCGAAAAAGTGCGCCACGCCGGATCCATCGGAAACCCGAAAGCACGGTTGGGTGACGATACGGAGCCGCCAGGGAATATGCCGACGGCGCCGCCGTTTCCAAGATATTCCAGCGCCTGCTTGCGGGTTTGCAGGTTCAATTGCATGGCCTCGCGGGTTTCATCGAAACTGATCGGCAGGATATGGTCGCTGATGTCGTTGGCGCGGGCGAATACGCGGTGGGCCAGAATGCGGAAATCGCCGCGCGCCTGCGACAGGATATGCCCCATCATCAGCCCGTCAAGAATACCGTAAGGATGGTTCGACAACACCACCAGCGGCCCCGTACGAGGAATGTTGTCCAGCGAGCCGGAAAAAACATTGAGCGACAGGTGATACCGTTCGGTCATGGCATCCCAGAAATTGCGCCCCTCTGACAGTTCGACATCCAGACCGCGCAGCCGGCGAATGACCTTGATGCGGCCCGTGGCATTTTCAAGAGAACGTATGAAAACTCTTTTCGTTCGGCTTTTTGCCGTACTTGAATAACTGACATCACGAACAGCAGACCGGTTAAGAGTCATGAGCATTCCCCGTATTATCTGGATATAACCCTACGTCACCTACACTACATGGAAGGATTCTGCCAGAGGTTCCGTCACACGATGTGTTGAGCCACCAATATACCGCGCCGCCGGTTTCGTTGCCAACCCTGACGTTGCGGGAAAGACCGCCGCGCACAAGACTCAGCGCCCGATGGTCGGGACAGCGCCGCGCACTACGGTTTCCGCCGGCGTCGCGACGCCCAGCCACGTTTCGACAACCCGCGCGATCCGGGCACGGATACGGACCTTTTGCGTTTCACCGCGCGCCTCTGCCGCCTTGGCAGCATCGCCCGCAAGCGCGAATTCGTCGGCTTCGAACCTGATGGCCGCCGTCAGGGCCTCGCCGGTGCGGGCATCGAAGACCTGAAGCACGAAATTGACGTTGTGAATGCCGCCAACCGACTGGCGGGCAATCGGCGAAAGCGCGTGGAACTGCGCAAGCGTTGCGCGAATAACAACCGCGCGCCCGCCGGAAAGCCGCCGCGCCGCATCCGTGATTCCGTCCTTGAGGATCGCCGCAACCTGTTCCTGCCGCGTCCCTTGCCCGATCGGGTCGCCGTGCCAGACGATGTCCGCCTCGGGGGCATAGGTGTTCATTTCGCTTACCGTCAGGGTATCCGGCACGCTGACCTCGACACTGGCCAGACGCCATCCGGCGCGCACATCCGCCGGAACCGGATCCGAGAAACTGGTGTTGCGTGTCGTGCAGGCCGCAAGAACAGTGCCGACCAGCAGAAGGGCTACAACAAACGGAAATTTCATGGTGTTTCCTTGGATTTGACAGCAGACCCCTTGCAAATGCCGCATTTCCGGCGAAAATTCAAACAGTTTCGGTCGCACACCGCGAATTGTCCGGCACTGTGTGAAAAAATACCCCAACGAATTTGTGATAATTCTGCTATACACTTTCGAGGGGTGTGAAACTATGAGGCGATCTGCTGCGACAACACCAGCCTGCCAACCTAATCCGCGAGGGTCCACATGTGCTTTTCCGAAACAGTCAGTTTTGCCTCCAGCGGTGTTTTGCTGGTTGGCGGGGTTTATGCCGGGCATCGCGCATGGACAACCAACAAGAAATATCTGCCGGTATCGCTGATGCCGGTTTTTGCCGGAATCCAGCAGTTTTCCGAAGGATTCGTCTGGTCCGGTATGAACGGCGGTAACACCGACATCGTTCTGGCCAGCGCGCTGGTCTATATCTTTTTCACATGGTTCATGTGGCCATTCTGGATTCCGTTGTCGGTCTATGTGCTGGAACCGGAAAACAGCAAACGAAAGCACCTGTTTTTACTGTTCGCGCTGATCGGGCTGGGATTCGGGCTGACGCTGTATGTTCCGCACCTGCTGAATCCCGACTGGATCAATGTGACGGTGAATCGCGACTCGCTGGCGTATGAAGGCACGATGTTGCTGGATTTCCTGATGCCGCGCAATCTGACCAACGTCATTTACCTGTCGCTGATCATCCTGCCGCCGCTGTTGTCGCGCTATCGCCATGTCCGCTATTTCGGGCTGACCCTGATCGCCATTGTGGTGATCGACATTCTGTTCCTGCGCTATGCCTATATCTCGTATTTCTGCATTCTGGCCGGTCTGGGAACCTTGCATCTGGTCTATATTATCTCGCGGAACAAATGCCGGCATGAATGTCCGGTGTTGTTTGCTTGAAAACGCCGGTGCCTGCGCATAGCCTGCGCGGATGACAGATTATACCGACTCCGACGCGCTGGTGCGTGACACGTCCGCAGGGCTGGAGCGCCTGCTGGAAATCATGCGGCGGCTGCGGGACCCCGAAACCGGCTGCCCGTGGGATATCGAGCAGGATTTTGCCTCCATCGCGCCCTACACGATCGAGGAGGCCTACGAGGTTGCCGATGCCATTGCGCGCGACAACATGGCGGATTTGCGCGACGAGCTGGGGGATTTGCTGTTGCAGGCCGTCTATCATGCGCAGATGGCCGAGGAGGCGGGGCATTTTGCCTTTCGGGACGTGGTGCGGTCGATTTCCGACAAGATGCTGCGGCGGCATCCGCATGTGTTCGGCGAGGAGAGTCGCGACAAATCGGCGGCGCAGCAGACCGTGGACTGGGAAGCCCTGAAAGCCGGGGAACGCAAAAACGCGCAGCAGACCTCGGCACTGGACGGGGTTGCCGCCGCGCTGCCGGCGCTGACGCGGGCGATCAAGTTGCAGAATCGGGCGGCGCGGGTCGGGTTCGACTGGCCACAAACCGCGCAGGTGGTAGATAAAATCACCGAGGAAGCGGCGGAGCTGGTGGAGGCCCGCGACACTTTGGGACCGGAGGAACTGGCCGAGGAATACGGCGATATGCTGTTTGTCATGGCCAATCTGGCGCGGCATCTTGACATTGACCCCGAGGCGGCATTGCGCGCCGCCAACGCCAAATTTACACGTCGCTTCAAAGGAGTAGAGGCACTTCTTCAGGAACATGGAAAAACGCCGGAGCAGTCCGGTCTGGCCGAGATGGATGCGCTTTGGGACGAGGTGAAGCGGTGGGAAAAACAATCCTGATATTTTTAATCGGGTATTGACCTGACTATTTTGCTCGGGTATTAATTCCGCACAACCAACCACGGAGTTACCCATGCTTAAACGTTTATCCCTGCTGACAGCCGCCGCCCTGACGGCGACACCGTTGATGGCCGCCGAGGTGAATATCTATTCGTCGCGCCAACCGCAGCTGATTGATCCTATTCTGGAGGCATTCACCGCCGAAACAGGCATCAAAACCAACGTGGTATTTATCAAAAAAGGTATGATTGAACGGCTGAAAGCCGAGGGGAAACGCTCGCCTGCCGATGTAGTGCTGACCGTGGATATTGCCAACCTGACGGCAATCGTCGATGCCGGAGTGACGCAGCCGGTTGTCTCGGACGTGATTGACGCCAATATCCCTGCTGCCTACCGCGATCCGGCCGGAAACTGGACGGGGCTGACCATGCGCGCCCGCATCGCCTATGTCTCCAAAGAGCGGGTCGATCCGGCCAGCGTGACCTCGTTCGAGGGGCTGGCGGATCCGCAATGGAAGGGTAAAATCTGCGTTCGTTCCGGCCTGCACAACTATAACATCGCGCTGGTCGCGGCGATGATTGCACACGAAGGTGAAGCCAGAACAGAAACCTGGTTGCGCGGGCTGAAGGCCAACCTGGCGCGCAAACCCCAGGGCAACGACCGCGCGCAGATCAAGGCGGTCTGGGCCGGC
Source organism: uncultured Rhodobacterales bacterium (assembly GCA_964506345.1). Lineage (GTDB taxonomy): Bacteria > Pseudomonadota > Alphaproteobacteria > Rhodobacterales > Rhodobacteraceae > NORP23. The sequence goes on from CAZDLV010000048.1 coordinate 7,483, forward strand.
GTTTGCGACGTGGCTATCGGCAACACCTATTACATGGGTGAAATGTTGCAGGATCCGGAACAGGCGGTCTGGGCCAACTCGGTCAATCTGGTGTTCCCGACGATTGGCGGGGCAGGCGCACATGTGAATATTTCGGGCATGGCGATGACGGCCTCGGCCCCCGACAAAGCGAGCGCCCTGAAACTGATGGAGTTTCTGACCTCGGAAAAAGCGCAATCGCTGTATGCCGAACTGAACTACGAATATCCGCTGCTGGCCAGTGTCAAACCCAGCGCGCTGGTGCAGGGCTGGGGAACATTCACACCTGACCCGATGCCGCTGGCAGAGATCGCGAAATTCCGCCCCGCCGCCCTGCGTCTGGTCGAGAAAGTGGATTTCGACGGGTAGGCTCCTCCCTTCCCTGTCGAACCTTTGGCCCGCTGTCATGGCGGGCCTTTTTTATGCGCGTTTGCCCCTATGTCTGGCCCTGCCCGAAAATAAACCCACAAGGTGTTGCGGTTGATGCCTTGTTAATCCGCGCCGAATCCGCTATAACTTTAATCCCGTGATACAGGCGTTTGTGCCGTGCGGCGCAATCCATAAAAACACTTCATTCGCGGGGGCCGATACAGGCATGGCACGTTATATTTTCATTACCGGTGGTGTGGTTTCCTCGCTTGGCAAAGGCCTTGCGTCGGCGGCTTTGGGCGCGCTGTTGCAGGCGCGCGGATATTCGGTGCGGCTGCGCAAGCTGGACCCTTATCTGAACGTCGATCCGGGCACCATGTCGCCCTTCGAGCATGGCGAGGTTTTCGTCACCGACGACGGGGCGGAAACGGACCTGGACCTTGGCCATTACGAACGGTTTACCGGCGTTTCGGCGCGCAAGACGGATTCGGTTTCCTCGGGGCGGATCTATTCCAACGTGCTGGAGAAAGAGCGCCGCGGCGACTATCTGGGCAAGACCATTCAGGTGATTCCGCATGTGACCAACGAGATCAAGGATTTCATCGCGATCGGCGACGACGAGGTGGATTTCATGCTCTGCGAGATCGGCGGCACCGTCGGCGATATCGAGGCCCTGCCCTTTTTCGAGGCGATCCGGCAGTTTTCGCAGGACAAGCGCGGACAGTGTATTTTCATGCACCTTACCCTTGTCCCCTATATTGCCGCCGCCGGAGAGTTGAAAACCAAGCCGACGCAGCATTCGGTCAAGGAGTTGCGCGCCATCGGTATTGCGCCGGATATCCTGATGTGTCGGGCCGAACGCCCGATCCCGCAGAAAGAGCGCGACAAGCTGGCGCTGTTCTGCAACGTGCGGCCCGAGGCGGTCATTCCGGCGCTGGATCTGAAATCCATCTACGAGGCGCCGCTGGCCTATCACCGCGAAGGCATGGACCGCGCGGTGCTGGCGGCCTTCGGCATCACGGACGCGCCGGAGCCGGATATGGGCAAGTGGACCGATGTGATGGACAGCATCGAACACCCGGAAGGCGAGGTGAAAATCGCCATTGTCGGCAAGTATGTGCAACTGGACGATGCCTATAAATCCATCGCCGAGGCCCTGACCCACGGCGGTATCGCCAACCGGGTGAAGGTAAGGGCCGAGTGGATCGATTCCGAGCGTTTCGAAAGCGACGAGGATATCACGCCGCTGTTGCAGGGCTATAACGCCATTCTGGTGCCCGGCGGCTTTGGCGAGCGCGGCACCGAAGGGAAAATACGGGCGGCGAAATACGCGCGCGAACACGACATCCCCTATCTGGGCATCTGTCTGGGCATGCAGATGGCGGTGATCGAGGCGGCGCGCGATCTGGCCGGCATTGCCGATGCGGGCTCCGAGGAGTTCGACCACGAGGCCGGCGAGAAACGCTTCACGCCGATTGTCTATCACCTGAAGGAATGGGTCGAGGGCAACCGCACCATTCAGCGCGAGGCCGGTGACGACAAGGGCGGGACCATGCGGCTCGGCGCCTATAACGCGACGCTGGCCGAAGGGTCGAAAGTGGCGGAGATTTACGGCGATACGCATATTTCCGAACGCCATCGCCACCGCTACGAGGTCGATATGGGCTATCGCGCGGCGCTGGAGGAAAAAGGGTTGAAATTCTCGGGCATTTCGCCGGATGGCAAGCTGCCGGAGATTGTCGAATACCCCGATCACCCCTGGTTCATCGGCGTGCAGTTCCACCCCGAACTGAAATCCCGCCCGTTCGAGCCGCACCCGCTGTTTTCAAGTTTTGTTGAAGCGGCCCTCGACCGGTCGCGGCTGGTGTGACATGTTCGCATTGCTCACGGCGATATTACCCCGTTCGCCTTGCGCCCAGATATCAACGATGTAGGTTTCCGAAATGTTTGAATCCCTGATCAACCGTTTTTCCGGCGCCCCCTCTCGCGAGCCGTTCAATGCAAGCGATTCCCGTCTGGCGCTCGCAACGCTGCTGGTTCGCGTGGCGCGCGCCGATCACGATTATGCCCCCGAGGAAGTCGCGGTCATCGACCGTCTGCTGGAGGACCGCTATGGTCTGGATGCGGACGAAGTGGCAAAACTGCGCGCCGAGGCCGAGGCGCTGGAACTGAAAGCCCCCGACACGGTGCGCTTTACCCGCATGATCAAGGACGCCGTCCCTTACGAGGACCGCAATTCCGTGGTCGAGGCGCTCTGGCGCGTGGTGCTGGCGGACGGGCAGCGCGACGATGACGAGAACGGTTTCCTGCGGCTGGTGGCAAACCTGCTGGGCGTCAACGACCGCGACAGCGCCTTTGCCCGACAGAAGGCGCAGAAGGGTTAGAGATTCCGCAACTGGCGCCTTATCCGGCGGTCGTTGTCGGCGATGACTTCGGGATCGGGGGTCACGCTTCCTTCCCTGTTGGCATGCGGGAATTTTGTCCGGCGCAGAGGTTCCCCCAGAAAGGCGCACAGATCCGGCCAGCCGTCGCCATTTTCCCAGCAAACCTCCAGCAGCAGATGCGGGGCCTGTTCGGCAAAGAAAGCGCGGACTTCGGCGTTGTGTTTTTCATAAAGGGCGATATGCGCGCCCTCGACCCCGTGCGGATAGCGGTAGCCATAGATTTTCTTGCGGATGATGCCGCCGGATTTCGTGACGCGCGTATGTTTTTTCAGGCTCTCCACCCAGATTTCCGGGGATTTCCGCGTAGTCAGGACAAAACGGGCGGAGTCGCCGTAGCGGGCGAACAACTCGCGATACATCAGCGGCCATGGCCAGTCCTCGAAGGAGTCGAAGGCGTCTGTTGTTTGGAACAATTCGGGCCAGTTCCCGTCGAAAAAGGCATGTGCCAGACGGCCCTGCCGGCGGCAATGGTTGAAACCGAGGCGGCGCAGCGCGACCTTGAGCGAGGAAGTGCCGGTTTTGTTCAGGCCGACGCCGAAAACTTTGAAGGGTTTTGCCATGTGACAGGGGTATCGGGGCTGCGGCTTCAAGGCAACGAAAAAACCGTGCGCACGGCTTCCCTATTCGGGCGTTGCGCAGTAAAAGGCGGCAAAGCAGCCCTATCACGCGGAGCCTTCCCATGACGCAAGAGCCAGCCATCACCGAAGATGTCATTGCCAGCCACGGGATCAGCCCCGACGAATACCAGCGATTGCTGGACCTGATGGGACGCGAGCCGACGTTTACCGAGCTGGGCGTGTTTTCGGCGATGTGGAACGAGCATTGTTCCTATAAATCCTCGAAAAAATGGCTGCGCACCCTGCCGACCGAGGGGCCGCAGGTGATTTGCGGACCCGGAGAGAATGCCGGCATTGTCGATATCGGCGACGGGCAATGTGTGGTGTTCAAGATGGAGAGCCACAACCACCCGTCCTTCATCGAGCCCTATCAGGGCGCGGCGACCGGCATGGGCGGGATTTTGCGCGACGTGTTCACCATGGGCGCGCGACCGATGGCGGCGATGAACGCGCTGTCCTTCGGCGAACCGGACCACCCGAAAACGCGGCAGCTGGTCAATGGTGTGGTCGAGGGGATCGGCGGCTATGGCAACTGTTTCGGCGTGCCGACCGTGGGCGGCGAGGTGCGGTTCCACAAATCCTATAACGGCAATTGTCTGGTGAATGCCTTTGCCGCCGGTATCGCGAAAACCGACGAGATTTTCTATTCCGCCGCCTCGGGCGTCAATATGCCCGTGGTCTATCTGGGCGCCAAGACGGGGCGCGACGGGGTGGGCGGCGCGACCATGGCCAGCGCCGAGTTTGACGATACCATCGAGGAAAAGCGCCCCACGGTGCAGGTGGGCGACCCCTTCACCGAGAAACGCCTGATGGAGGCGACGCTGGAGCTGATGCAGACCGGCGCGGTGGTTTCCATTCAGGATATGGGCGCGGCGGGGCTGACCTGCTCGGCGGTCGAGATGGGCGACAAGGGCGGGCTGGGCGTGGCGCTCGATCTGGAAAAGGTGCCCGTGCGCGAGGAGAATATGACGGCTTACGAGATGATGCTCTCGGAGTCACAGGAACGCATGTTGATGGTGCTGAACCCCGAGAAGGAGGATGTCGCCAAGGCGGTGTTCGACAAATGGGATCTGGATTTCGCCATCGTCGGGCACACGATTGCCGAGGACCGGTTTATTCTGCGTCTGAACGGCGAGCTGATGGGCGATCTGCCCCTTGCCGCCCTGTCGGGCGAGGCGCCGGAATACGACCGCCCGTGGGTGGAAACCCCTGCCCGTCCGGCGCTGGTCAATGTGCCGCCCGTCGATCAGGCGGCGGCCTTGCTGACGATCATGGGCAGCGCCAACTATTCCTCGCGCGCGTGGGTCTGGCAGCAGTATGACCATATGGTCGGGGCCGATACGGTGGTGCGACCCGGTTCGGATGCAGGCGTCGTGCGGGTGCATGGCACCGAAAAGGCGCTGGCGTTTACCTCGGACGTGACGCCGCGCTATTGCTTTGCCAACCCGTTCGAGGGCGGCAAGCAGGCGGTGGCGGAGGCTTACCGGAACCTCTGTGCGACGGGGGCGAAACCGCTGGCAACGACGGACAACCTGAATTTCGGCAACCCCGAAAAGCCCGAGATCATGGGGCAGTTTGTCGGTTGTATCAAAGGGATTGGCGAGGCGGTCGCGGCGCTGGATATGCCGATCGTGTCCGGCAATGTCAGCCTGTATAACGAGACCGACGGCACCGGTATCCTGCCAACGCCGACAATTGGCGCGGTCGGGATCATGGCGACGCTGGACGAGATGATCCGCATTGCACCGGATGCGGGCGACGCGCTGGTGCTGGTCGGGGAGACCCGCGGGCATCTGGGGCAGTCGGCCCTGCTGGCCGAGGTATTCGAACGCGAGGACGGCGATGCGCCGCATGTGGATCTGGCGGCCGAGCGGCGCCATGGCGAGGCGGTGCGGGCGGCCAAGGCGGCCGGTTTGATTACCGCCGCGCATGACCTTTCCGATGGCGGTCTGGCGGTTGCGGCGGCGGAAATGGCGCTGGCCTCGGATCAGGGGGTGACGCTTTCCGGCGAGGGTGCGGGCTGGTTTTACGGCGAGGATCAGGCGCGCTATCTGCTGGCTTGCGCGCCGGAAAATGTGGCGACGCTGCTGGCGTTCATGCAAGACCGCGATGTGCCGGCGGCGCAGGTCGGCAGCTTTGGCGGACCGGATGTGGTGCTGAGTGACAAGGCGGTGCCGCTGGCCGATCT
>CAZDLV010000049.1:0-12830 GCA_964506345.1 uncultured Rhodobacterales bacterium
GCAGCAATTGCGACAGTTCCAGTCCGTACATCTACATATCCTCGTTCGGTTGTATTTCGGCCAGGGCGGCCAGAACCAGTTCCGGCCCCGCATCCGGTTTATGCGCCCCCTCGGACAGCACCCGGCGCCACTTGCGCGCGCCGGGACGGCCGGCAAATGCCCCCAGCATGTGGCGGGTAATCTGGTTCAGCCGTGTCCCGTTCGTCAACTCGGTCTCGATATAGGGCAGCATGGCACGCACAGCCTGTTCAGCCGTGACAGCATCGCCTCCATCCGCAAAAAACCGGCGATCGGCATTCGATAATATCGCCGCCGGTTCGTGATAGGCGGCGCGCCCGACCATCACACCGTCCAGCCCTGCGGCCAGATGGGCGGCGGCTTCGTCCGGTGTGGCAATACCGCCGTTAATGCAAATTTCCATCCCCGGGAACAGTCGTTTCATGGCATAGACCAGCGGATAGTCCAGCGGCGGCACGTCGCGATTTTCCTTGGGGCTGAGGCCTTGCAGCCACGCCTTGCGCGCGTGAATGGTGAAACTGCGGATGCCGCCGGCGGACACGCGGGCCAGAAACTCCGGCAGCACCTCGGCGGGGTTTTGATCGTCCACTCCGATGCGGCATTTCACCGTGACCTCGGCGCCGGTCGAGGCCCGCACCATCGCGCGGGTGCACCGCGCCACCAATCCCGCGTCCTGCATCAAAACGGCGCCGAAACTGCCGGATTTCACCCGGTCCGACGGGCAACCGACATTCAGGTTGACCTCGTCGAAGCCGAAATCGCACGCAATCCGCGTTGCCTCGGCCAGCTCCACCGGATCGGAACCGCCCAGCTGCAAGGCAAGCGGATGTTCGTCGGCGTGATAGGCCAGCAAATGCGCGCGGTCGCCGTTAATCACTGCCCGCGCCGTAACCATTTCCGTATACAGCAGGGTGCGGCGCGTGAAGCGGCGGTGGAAATACCGGCAATGCCGGTCGGTCCAGTCCATCATCGGCGCAACAGACAGGGTTCGATTGATATGCGTCATGGTGTTCCAGCCTTGCGCCTTGCTATTTCGGGTATAGATAGAACAAACACGGCGCTTTGGCGAGTATAAGCGGATATTTCGGGCCCGCGCATTTTCGCCGCGGAACCGACGGCAAATAACGGAGCATCCCATGACCAATTCCCAACCCGGTATTCTGGCGCCGGTTCCCGCCCACGCCCGCTACATCGAACTGCTGGCCCGCCCCGGGTGCGATCCGCGCCCCGTCCTGCGCGCGCTTGCCGCCCGCACAGTCACGCCGGACCTGGTGATCGGACTGGGGGCGGGTCTGGTGCGCGGCCTCGGGGCGGACATTCCGGCGCTGCATGCCTTTCGTGCGGTTTCCGGCCCGGGCTGCGAGGTCCCGTCCACACAAGCCGATCTGTGGCTGTGGTTTCGCGGCGAGGATGTCGGCGAAATCGCCCGCGATGCGCGCAAACTTCTGGCCGGTCTGACGGCGGCATTCACGGTTAGCGACGTCACAAACGGTTTCAAATACAAAACCGGACTGGACCTGAGCGGCTATCAGGACGGAATCGAAAACCCCGAAGGCACGGCGGCCGAAACCGCCGCTGTCACCGCCGGTGCCAGTTTCGTTTCGGTGCAGAAATGGGTCCATGACCTCGACCGTTTCGACACGTTTTCAACGGAAACCCGCGACAATATCATCGGACGGCGCGCCAGCGACGAGGTGGAACTGCCGGATGCACCGGTTTCGGCCCACGTCAAACGCACAGCGCAGGAAAGTTTTACGCCCGAAGCCTTCGTTGTGCGCCGCTCGATGCCGTGGAGCGATGCGCGCGGCGAGGGGTTGCAGTTCACCGCCTTTGGCAACTCCTTTTACGCGTTCGAAACACAGATGCAGCGGATGGCAGGGCTGGAGGACGGCATCCTTGACGCCTTGTTCCGGTTCAGCCGTCCCGTCAGCGGCAGCAACTTCTGGTGCCCGCCGGTGTCGGGGCAGAACCTTGACCTGTCGGTTCTGGATTTATAGCGGCCCCAACCTGCGGCAAATCGGCAAACACTGTTGACGCAAACCTGATTGCCATCGACAATGCGCGTGAAAAATTCAGGGAGTTCACATGAACAGGTTTTCACTATTTCTCGGCGCTACCATCGCTGCGGCGACGCTGGCGTCGGGCACGATCGCACAAGAGGTCACCTTGCGTCTGCACCAGTTTCTGCCGCTTCAGGCCGAAATCCCCGCCAATGCGATCGAGCCGTGGATCGCCAAGGTCGAGGCAGACTCCGACGGGCGGATCAAGATCGAACATTACCCCTCGATGCAGCTTGGCGGCTCGCCGCCGTCGCTCTACAACCAGGCGCGCGACGGGGTGGTGGATATCGTCTGGACCGTTCTGGGATACACGCCCGGCCGTTTCCCTAAAACCGAGGCGTTCGAATTGCCGTTCATGACCGGCAATGCCGAGGATGCCTCGCGGGCGTTTCAGGAATACGTCGAACAAAACGCGATGGACGAGTTTCGCGACACCCACCCGATCGCCTTTCATGTGCATGGCCCCGGCTGGATCCACAGCAACAAGCCGGTCAACCGGCTGGAAGACATGGCCGGACAGAAACTGCGCGGCCCGTCGCGGGTGATCACCAATCTGCTGGGCAAACTGGGGGCGATCCCCGTCGGTATGCCTGTCCCCGCCGTCCCCGAAGCCTTGTCCAAGGGGGTAATCGACGGCACCGTAATCCCGTGGGAGGTCACGATTCCGCTGAAAATACCGGAACTGGTCAGCAGCCACACGGGCTTTGCCAGCAATCCGGGCCTGTATACGCTGACCTTTGTTCTGACCATGAACAACGACAGCTATAACAAACTGCCCGATGATCTTAAGGCGGTGATAGATGCCAATTCCGGTGTCGAGGTCGCAGCGGATTTCGGGCGCGTCATGGACCAAAGCGACATCGTTGGCCGCGCCAATGCCGAGGCCGCAGGAAATACCGTCATCGTTCTGGGCGACGCCGAAAAAGCCCGCTGGATGGAGGCGGCAAAACCGGTGGTCAGCGACTGGATCGCCGAGATGTCGCGACTGGGGATAGACGGGCAGGCACTGATCGATTCAGCCAAGGCCCTGATTGCGAAGAACGCCAGATAAAACCGTCTTCCGGCCTGATATTGACCTCGGGCCGGAAAACATGAATGCACATTGCTGAATATATTTCTTGCCATAGCGCCAAAACCCCGCAAAACTGCTGCACCCGCAGTTGAATCGAGGTTTACATGTCCCTTCTTCGTCCGTCCCGCCGCGATATCCTGAAACTGACCGCCGCCGCGCCAGCCATGGCGCTGGCCCGTCCGGCAATGGCACGCACAACCGCACCGCAAAGCGGACAGGCGGCCGGATATTTCCGTTTCAACGTCGGCGACGCCCGCCTGACGGTGGTGTCCGACGGATATTTCACCAGCAGCGCGCGCGGTCTGGGGAAAAACGCCGACGAGGCGGATGTGACCGCATTTCTTGAACAGTTCTATCTGGATCCTGTCACCCATTACGCCCACATGAATCATGTGGTCATCGAACTGGGCGACGCCAAGGTTATCGTTGACGTCGGCGGCGGCACCCGCTTTTTCGATACCGCCGGCCATATGCTGGACAATCTGGCGGCATCGGGCATCAACGCCGACGATATCACCCACGTTGTGCTGACCCATGCGCACCCCGACCACGTCTGGGGAATCCGCGATGATTTCGACGAAGCCATTTTTCCGCAGGCCACCTATATTATCGGCGCGGCTGAATACGACTGGTGGATGAAACCCGGGCGGGTGAACGAGGTATCCGCCACATTGCAACAAATCGTGCTGGGGGCGGTAAACTCGCTTGCTGCGGCCGAACCGCAGATGGAACATGTGACCGACGGTTACGAGGTCGCGCCCGGTCTGCACATGGTTGCCACCCCCGGACACACACCGGGCCACATGTCGTTGATGGTCGAAAGCGCCGGCGAGTCGCTGTTGGTGTTCGGCGATGCCGTCACCCACGCCTATGTCAGTTTCGAGCAACCGGACTGGTTCGGCGGGTTCGACATGGACGGCCCGCAAACGGTGGCGACCCGAAAACGTCTGCTGGACCGCGCGGCCAGCGACCGCATGGCGGTGCTGGGGTTCCATTTCCCGTATCCGGGTGTCGGCTATGTCATGCCGGTCGGCGACAGCTATCGGTTTGTTCCGGCGCTGTGGCAATGGGACGATGCCTGATTGCGCCTAACCGCGCAACGCCGCGCCGAATGCCTTGAACAACGGGCGCGAAACCTCGTCATGGGCCGCGTTGTATTCGGGATGCCACTGCACGCCCAGCGCAAACCCCGGTGCGTCGGCTATACGGATTGCCTCGGGCGTGTTGTCGTTGGCGCGCCCTTCGATAATGACGCGCGGACCGGGCTGGCAGATACCCTGCCCGTGCAACGAATTGACCAGCACCTCGTCCGTGCCGAAAATTTCGGCAAAAACCCCCTGCGGGTCCAGTGCAACCGTGTGACGGTGCGCGAACTTTTCCTCCAACGTGCCTTCGGGCGGCATACGATGGTTCATCCGGCCCGGCAATTCACGAATTTCGGGGTGCAGCGTGCCACCGAACGCGACGTTCATTTCCTGAAACCCGCGACAGATACCAAGGATGGGTTTTCCGGCCGCAACGCAATGCCGGATCAGCGGCAAGGTTAGCGAATCACGGTCCAGATCGAAGGCACCGTGTTTGTCGGTTGCCTCCTCGCCATAGAATTTCGGATGCACATTCGGGCGCCCGCCGGTAAACATAAATCCGTCGCAGGCTGCCATGACCTCGTCGATGTCGCCGATCGACGGCATGGCGGGGACAATCACCGGCAGCGCATCCACCGCCGTGGTCACCGCGTCGATATTCATCAGACCCACGGCCTGCACCACATAGGATTCTTCCAGAACCTGCATGTTTCCGATGATTCCGACAACGGGCTTGGCCATTTTATCCTCTTTTCCTTCTTGCGGGTTTGAACGGTTCCATCCCCGCACGCGCCAGTTCGTCGGCGCGCTCGTTTTCGGGATGGCCATTGTGACCCTTCACCCATTTCCACGTTATATCGTGCCGCGCCTGCGCATCATCAAGACGCTGCCACAGGTCGACATTCTTGACCGGTTTGCGGGCGCTGGTTTTCCAGCCGTTGCGCTTCCAGCCGTGGATCCAGCCGGTGACGCCGCCCTTAACATAGTTGCTGTCGGTGACGATGGTAAGGGTGGAGGGGCGTTCGAGTGCCTCCAGTGCGCTGATTGCCGCCATCAGTTCCATCCGGTTGTTGGTGGTGTCCGGCGCGCCGCCCTTCAGTTCCCGTTCCTTGAGGATTTCCGCGCCCTCGCGCGCCTGCATCAGCGCACCCCAGCCGCCCGGGCCGGGATTTCCGGAACAGGCTCCGTCGGTGTAAACAATCAGGTCAGGCAATTTTCCATGCTCCGGTTATATGACGTTGAACAGGACAGGCACAGGTTACGCCGTCCGGCGAAGCACGCGCGGCACCTTGAATTCGATATTTTCCTGTGCGGTCTCGACGATCTCGACGCGCACTTCGTAACGGTCGCGAAAGGCATCGACAACCTCGTTAACCAGAATTTCGGGGGCCGAGGCACCGGCGGTTATACCGACCGCCGAAATCCCGGCAAGCGCGCGCCAGTCGATATCGTCCGCCCGCTGGACAAGTTGGGCATACCCGCAACCGTTGTTGGCGGCGACCTCGACCAGACGGCGGGAGTTGGAGGAGTTCGGCGCACCGATCACCAGCAAGGCATCGACCTTCGGCGCTATCTCCTTGACCGCTGCCTGCCGGTTGGTGGTGGCGTAGCAGATATCCTCTTTGCGGGGGCCGACAATTTCGGGGAACCGCGCCTGCAGGGCCGCGACGATGCCGACCGTATCATCGACCGAAAGCGTGGTTTGCGTGATATAGGCCAGTCGGGACGGGTCGCGCGGCACAAGCAAGGCCACGTCATCCACGTTTTCGACCAACAGAACCTCGCCCTCGGGCAGTTGCCCCATTGTGCCGACGGTTTCCGGATGGCCCGCATGGCCGATCATCACAATCTGCAAACCAAGCGTCGCGTGGCGCTCGGCCTCGATATGCACCTTGGATACCAGCGGGCAGGTGGCATCGACATAGATCATATTGCGCCGCTCTGCTGCCTGCGGCACCGATTTTGGCACACCGTGGGCGGAAAATATCACCGGACGGTCAAGCGGGCATTCGTCCAGTTCCTCGACGAATACCGCGCCTTGTTCGCGTAGACGGTCAACGACATATTTATTGTGGACGATTTCGTGGCGCACATAGACCGGCGCCCCCCATTTGCCAATCGCCATTTCGACAATCTTTATGGCGCGATCGACACCGGCGCAAAATCCGCGCGGCGCGGCAAGAAACAGGGTTAACGGCTCAGGCATATTCGGCTCCGCTCAAACAGATCGCGTGAACATACCCGAGCAAAAACATTTGATACAGGGCCTAATCGTCGGAATGGGACGAAGAATAGGATTCGGGTTCCGGACGCGGCGGGCGCCCGATAACATCGCGCAGTTCTTCCAGTTCGATGAAATTGTCGCACTGGCGGCGCAATTCGTCGGCAATCATCGGCGGCTGCGAACGAATCGTCGACACAACCGAGACCCGCACCCCCATGCGTTGCAGGCTTTCGACCAGCGGGCGGAAATCGCCGTCACCCGAAAAAATCACGATGTGGTCCAGATGCGGCGCCAGTTCCAGCGCGTCCACAGCCAGTTCGATATCCATGTTGCCCTTGATTTTTCGCCGCCCCATCGAGTCGGTAAATTCCTTGGCCGGTTTGGTCACCATCGTGAAACCGTTGTAGTTCAGCCAGTCCACCAGCGGGCGAATCGGTGAATACTCGTCATTTTCCAGCAATGCTGTATAATACATCGCACGCAACAAACGGCCACGGCGCATAAACTCGGTGCGCAGCAACTTGTAATCTATGTCGAACCCCAGCGCTTTGGCAGCCGCATAAAGGTTGGAACCATCAATAAACAGAGCAAGGCGCTCGTCACGGTAAAACATACGTTTCTCCAAGCTGGAATTTCGCCGGCATTCCACACAATAATTTTGCAAATTGCAACAGCATGAACTTGACGTTAAGGATAGGTGGAAAATCGCAACTTTCAAGGGCAAATTAAAGAAAACATGAAGCATCTTGTTGCCATCGCCCTCGGGGCCAACATAAATTCAACCTTCGGGACAGCCCTGCAAACGCTGGAAGAATCCTTGCGGTTGTTTCCTGGCGAGTCATTGGCTGTTGCCGAACGCAGTCGCTGGTTCTCGACTCCGGCGTTTCCGGCCGGTTCCGGACCGGACTTTGTCAACGCCGCGGTCACCGTTCGCACCGACAAATCCCCCGACGAGGTTCTGCAAGCGATCCACCGGATCGAAAAGACGCTGGGCCGCACCCGCAAAGACCGATGGGAACCGCGGGTATGCGATCTCGACATCCTGTTTTGCGACGACATGGTTTTGCCGGACATCCGCGCCTATTCCCGCTGGCAATCGCTCGATCCGGAACACCAGAAAACCCGGGCGCCAGACCGTTTGATCCTGCCGCATCCGCGTTTGCAGGACCGCGCATTCGTGCTGGTTCCGCTGCTGGATGTTGCACCGGACTGGCGCCATCCGGTGACCGGACTGACCGTCGCCGCAATGGCAGATGCGCTGCCCGATGCGGATATCGCCGAAATATCGGTCATTTCCGCCTGAATTGGCGCCGTATCCGGCCATAGCCTATTGCCTTTTTCGCAAGCGTGCCTTATGTGTCCGTTTTCCCGAGACCGCCCATTTTCGCAGGAGCATGCCCTATGGCCCGTGTAACCGTTGAAGACTGCATCGACAAAGTCCCGAATCGTTTCGAACTGGTCATGCTTGCCGCCCACCGCGCGCGCGAGATTTCGGCCGGAAGCGAGCTGACGGTTGACCGTGACAACGACAAGAACCCCGTTGTCGCCCTGCGTGAAATCGCCGAGGAAACCCTGACAGCAGAACACCTGCGCGAAGCCGCGATCGAAAGCTACCAGCACCAGATCGAGGTGGACGAGGCCGAAGAGGACCAGGTATCCCTGCTTATGGGCACCGAAGACGACGCAAAGCCGGACGAGGACATGTCCGAGGAAAACCTGCTTCGCGCCTTGATGGAAGCGCAGCAGGACAAGTAAGCTCCTGCAATACGGGGGTGCGGCCCCCAACGGAGCCTTGTTGATGATTGACGTCGATACCCTTGTAGACCGTGTAAGCGCCTATAACCCGCACAGCAACAGCGCCCTGATCCGCGAGGCTTATGCGTTTGGCAAACAGGCGCACGAGGGGCAGTTCCGCACCTCGGGCGAGCCGTATTTCTCGCATCCGGTCGCTGTCGCGATGCTGTTGACCGAGGTCCGGCTGGACGACGCCACCATCATCACCGCGCTGTTGCATGACACGATCGAGGATACCGGCGTAAGCTATCGCACGGTGTCCGACAAGTTCGGCGACGAAGTCGCGCAGCTTGTCGATGGCGTGACCAAGCTGACCAATCTGGAACTTTCCTCGGTTGAAACCAAGCAGGCGGAAAATTTTCGCAAACTGTTGCTGGCCATGTCCAAGGACGTGCGGGTGTTGCTGGTGAAACTGGCCGACCGGCTGCACAACATGCGCACCATCAAATCCCTGCATCCGGAAAAACAGAAGCGCAAAGCGCATGAAACGATGGAAATCTATGCGCCGCTGGCTGGCCGCATGGGGATGCAATACATTCGCGACGAACTGGAAGACCTGTGTTTCGCCGTGCTGAACCCCGAGGCCCGCAATTCCATCATGCGCCGGTTTTTGACCCTGCGCGCCGAAACCGGCGATCTGGTGCCGGTGATCAAGGAAGACATCAAACAGGCACTGGCAAAATGCGGGGTGCAGGCGCGGGTATCGGGACGGGAAAAACGCCCCTATTCGATCTGGCGGAAAATGGAGGAAAAACAGCAAGGCTTCCACCGGTTGTCCGATATCTACGGGTTTCGCATCATCACACAGACCGAGCGCGACGCCTATGTTGCCCTCGGGGCGGTGCATCAACGCTGGAAGGCGATTCCCGGACGGTTCAAGGATTATATCAGCCAGCCGAAATCGAATGGTTACCGTTCCATCCACACGACCGTATCGGGGCGCGACGCCAAGCGCGTCGAGGTCCAGATCCGCACGCACCAGATGCATGTGGTCGCGGAATCCGGTGTTGCGGCACATTGGTCGTATCGCGACGGCGAACCGGCGGAAAACCCGTTTGCCGTCGATCCGTTCCACTGGCTGCATGACCTGACCGAACGGTTCGAGGCGGCGGAAAACCCCTCGGATTTCCTCGAGCATGTAAAACTGGAAATGTTTCAGGATCAGGTATTCTGCTTTACCCCGACGGGCGAGGTCATCAACCTGCCGCGCGGCGCAACCCCGATAGATTTCGCCTATGCCATCCACACGCGGATCGGCGACAGTTGCGTCGGTGCCAAGGTCGACGGCAAGCGGGTGCCGCTGTGGACCCGTCTGCGTAACGGCCAGTCGGTCGAAATCATTCGTGCCGAAGGCCAGCGCCCGCAACCAAGTTGGGAAGAAATGGCGGTGACGGGGCGTGCAAAGTCGGCCATTCGCCGCTCGCTGCGCGAAGAACACCGCGCCGGGCATATCCGGTTGGGGCGCGAAATTGCCCGCGTCGCGCTGGAAAAAATCGGCAAGAAGGCCACCGACCGCGCGCTGGACACTGCGGCCAAACGCATGATGTTGAGTTCGGCCGATGAATTGCTGGCCCGCCTTGGCAGCACCGAAATATCCGGCACCGATCTGGCGATGAGCCTGTATCCCGAGTTGCTGAGCGAAAACATCCCCGCCGACAACATCCCCGACGCCCATGTCATCGGGCTGGAACCGGGCCAAAGCCACATCATCGCCCCGTGCTGCCAACCGTTGCCGGGCGAAAGGATTGTCGGCATATCGGAACGCGGCCAGGGCGTGACGGTCCACGCTATAGACTGCGATGCCCTTGCCGAATTTGAAAACCAGCCCAAACGCTGGATCGACCTGCGCTGGACCGACGGAATGTCGCGTGCCGACCACCAGACCAGCCTGGAAATCATCATGGCAAACGATGCCGGTGTCCTTGGACGGATTTGCACCTTGATCGGCGAGCATAACGCCAATATATCCGACATGTCGTTCACCGATAAAAAACCGGACTTCTATCGGGTCATGATTGATTTGCAAGTGCGCGACATCACACATTTGCTCCGGATACAGACCGCTCTTGAAGCGGATTCCGACATTGCGAGTGTTACACGACACAGGCAGGCATCGACCGGCGACTAACAGCGCTATCCGGCTTTACGGATAGCGACGGGAATGAACAGACATGGTTTTCAAACGGCGGGACAAGCTCGGCTGGTGGCCGCGCCTTCGGGAAATGATGTTCCCGCGCAAGGGCTGGCGACGCGGATTCGAGTATATGGGCCACCGCATAAAACGCATTCCCGACACCCCGCATAAAATCGGTCTTGGCGCGGCAATCGGCATTTTTGTGTGTTTCTCGCCGATTTTCGGCCTGCATATGATTCTGGCCGTGGTTCTGGCCTATGTTCTGCGCGGCAATATCGTGGCAGCCCTGATCACGACATGGTTCGGCAACCCGTTGACCTTCCCGATCATCGCCGCGATCTCGTTGAAATTCGGGCGGTTCCTCATGGGATACCACACCACCGGCACCGACGGGATCACGGTGATGCGGGCGTTCGAAAACACCATGCGCGCGTTGTGGGGACTGCTGAAAAGCTGGCTGGGATACGGTCAGGCCTCGACCGAAGGATTACGCGACTTTTTCGTCGATATCTTTCTTCCCTATGCGCTGGGCGGGCTTGTCCTTGGCCTGATTTCGGCAACGCTGATGTATGCGGCAACCCGTCCTGTAATTTCCGCATATCAAACCAGACGGAAAATCCGGTTGGCGGCGCAGCGCCGGAAACAGCAGGATCAACGATCCGGGGCTGACTCGGTACGATAGTTGGTGTTAACCTTGCCCAGAAACCAGATAGAGCAGAGTCCCGGATATGACAAACACCCCTGACCGGCCGTTGGGTCGCCTTCGGCTAGGTATCAATATCGACCATGTTGCAACCGTGCGAAACGCCCGGGGCGGCAATTACCCCGACCCGTTGCGCGCCGCATTGCTGGCCCAGAGCGCCGGCGCCGACGGCATCACCGCACACCTGCGCGAAGACCGCCGCCATATCGGTGACGCCGACATCGACGCATTGGCCAGCGGTCTGGAAATTCCGCTGAATTTCGAAATGGCCGCCACACCGGAAATGCAGAAAATTGCGCTGCGCCACAAGCCCCATGCCGTCTGTCTGGTGCCGGAAAAACGCGAGGAACGCACGACCGAAGGCGGGCTGGATATCGCGCGCGAGGAAAACCACCTTGCGCATTACATCGCACCGCTGCGCGATGCCGGCTGTCGTGTCTCTATTTTTATTGCCGCAGACCAACCGCAAATCGAAGCCGCCGCCCGCATTGGCGCCGAAGTGATCGAACTGCACACAGGGGCCTACTGTGACGCCCATTCGGACGGGCGTATCACTGCCCGCGATGCAGAACTGGAACGCTTGCGCGCGATGTCGGCTTACGCGCATTCGCTTGGCCTCGAGGTCCATGCCGGCCACGGTCTGACCTACGACACCGTGAAACCGGTCGCCGCCTTCCCCGAAATCATGGAACTCAACATTGGCCATTTCATCATCGGCGAAGCAATATTCAGCGGACTGGACAGCGCCATTCGCCGGATGCGCGCCCTGATGGACGAGGCCCGAAACGAAGCCTTCGGCGAGGGGGCGGCGTGATCCTCGGCATTGGTTCCGACCTCGCCAACATCGAGCGGATCGAAGGCACAATCACACGTTTCGGCGAGCGGTTCCTGAAACGGGTATTCACCAACATCGAGCGCGCCACCGCCGACCACCGCGAACTGACCGTGGCCACCTACGCCAAACGCTGGGCCGCCAAGGAGGCCTGCTCGAAAGCGCTGGGAACCGGCTTGCGCATGGGAATCGCATGGAAAGAAATGGGTGTCGTCAATTTGCGCACGGGACAGCCGACCATGACCGTTACCGGCGGCGCGGCAAAGCGACTGGCCAGCATGACCCCGACCGGCCACACCGCGCATATCCATGTCACCCTGACCGACGACCACCCGTGGGCGCAAGCCTTCGTTGTTATTGAAGCCGTGCCGGACATCGCCGGCAAAACCTGACTCCGTCGCGCCTGCGCGCGGCACAACTTGACTCCGTCGCGCCTGCGCGCGACAAGGCAAATCAACGTGTATACACAAGGAAATTCTTGAAATGGCAGCAAAAGCAAAACCCGAGGGCGGCGTAATGGAAACGATCAAAACCATCGTTTATGCTCTTATTCTGGCCGGCCTGATACGGACTTTGTTGTTCCAGCCGTTCTGGATCCCGTCGGGTTCGATGAAATCCACCCTGCTGATCGGCGATTTCCTGTTTGTTAACAAATATGCCTACGGATATTCCTACGCCTCCTGTCCGACGCTTTTCGGTGTCGATTTCTGCGGATTTGCCAAGGGCAGCTCTTCGCGCCTTCTGGGCAGCGAACCCGAGGTCGGCGATGTGGTTGTGTTCAAACATCCGGTGACCGGACAGGATTACATCAAACGCCTGATCGGAAAACCCGGCGATCGTATCCAGATGAAAAACGGTATACTGTATATCAACGGTGTCGAGGCAAAACAGAAACCCGTCGACCCGTT
>CAZDLV010000050.1:0-12757 GCA_964506345.1 uncultured Rhodobacterales bacterium
ATCGGCGAGGGACCGGCGGCGCGCACCGTGCGGATCGACCTGCAACCCTTTACGCTGGTCGGGGCGACGACGCGGCTGGGGCTGCTGACCACGCCCTTGCGCGACCGGTTCGGTATTCCGACACGGCTGGAGTTTTACACGGTAGAGGAACTGGTGAAAATCGTTGACCGCGGCGCGCGGCTGATGGGGGCGGACGCGGACGCGGCGGGGGCGATGGAGATCGCGCGGCGGTCGCGCGGGACGCCGCGGATTGCCGGACGGTTGCTGCGCCGTGTGGTGGATTTCGCGCTGGTCGAGGGTGACGGCAAGGTAACGGCAAAGCTGGCGGATATGGCGCTGACGCGGCTGGGGGTCGATCATCTGGGGCTGGACAGCGCCGACCGGCGGTATCTGCGGCTGCTGGCGGAAAACTATGGCGGCGGGCCGGTCGGGGTGGAAACCATCGCCGCCGCCCTGTCCGAGGCCCGCGATGCCATCGAGGAGGTGATCGAGCCTTTCCTGCTGCAACAAGGCCTGATACAACGCACGCCACGCGGGCGGATGCTGGCGGCGAAGGCCTGGAAACATCTGGGGCTGGACGCGCCGCGCACGCCTGACCAGGTTGATTTATTCGAGGACTAGAACATGAGCGAAACCGCCCTGACCGCCGCCGAGATCGAAAAGATGTTCACCAACAACGGGCGCTATATTTTTGCCCGCTGGGCCCGCCCGGTTGCCCCCGTGGTGTTCGGCACCGATGACGAGTCGCTGGGGGTGATCAAGGATGCCTTCCAGACGGTCGCCAGCCTTGCCGATATGCGGCTGGCGGAGACCGACCCCGAACTGGGGGCGAATTTCATGATCTTTTTCTGCACCGACTGGTCGGAGATCAAGGCGGTGCCGGATCTGGACCGGCTGATGGGCAACCTCGACGGGCTGGTGGCGGAGCTGGATAAATCCGGTGCCAACCAGTATCGCAGCTTTGCCTTCGACCCCGAGGGGGCGATCAAGCTGTGTGTGTTGTTGCTGAAATACGACGACGACATGGCGCAGCTTTCGGCGCAGGCGCTGGCGACGGGGCAGATGGCGCAGGCGATGTTGTTGTGGGGGCCGGAGGCGTTTCTGGAGAAAAGCCCGATCGGGATTATCGAGGCCAACAACATGGCCATCGTGCGCCCCTCGATTGCGGCGCTGATCCGCGCGGCCTATGACAAGACCATGCCGGACACCGCCAGCGACGCGAGTCACGCCTTGCGGCTGGAAGCGCGGGTGAAGGCGTTGATGGAGGAAGACGATGTTTGACTATTCCCTGCTGCACTGGACCACTTTTCTGACGGCGGCGGTGCTGCTGAACCTGTCACCCGGGCCGGATATTGCCTTTATTCTGGGCCAGACGGTGAAGGGTGGGCGCAAGTCCGGCTTTGCCGCCATGTTCGGTATCTGGACGGGGGCGTTCGGGCATGTGCTGATGGCGGCGGCGGGGCTGTCGGTTGTTCTGGCGACCTCGGCCGTGGCGTTTTCTGTGGTGAAATGGGCAGGCGCGGCCTATCTGGTCTGGCTGGGTATTCAGGCGCTGCGCTCGGACGGCGGGAAATTCGTGGCCGAGGGGGTGCGGACCGACACCCGCGCCCTGCCGATCTATAAACAGGGTGTGATGGTGGGGCTGCTGAACCCGAAGGTCGCGATCTTTTTCCTCGCCTTTCTGCCGCAATTCGTGGTGGCCGGTGCGGGGCCGGTGCCGGCGCAACTGTTCCTGCACGGGCTTCTGATTATCGTCGTTGCCGGGTTTATCGAGCCGCCGCTGGTTATGGCGGGCGAGAAGCTGACCGGCAAGCTGCGCGCCAACCCGCGTATCGGGTTGTGGATGGACCGCAGCCTTGGCGCGATATTCGTGGCGCTGGGGATACGGCTGGCGATGGAAAAACAGTAGCGCGGCCGATCCGGATGTTGCCATAGGGGGGCGGGGTTCTATAGGCTGGCGCCCAGATTGCGAAACGCCGGACCGGAGCAGATCACATGACCCACATCTTTACCTTGCGCGTTTACTACGAGGATACCGACATGGCCGGTATCGTCTATTACGCCAACTATCTGCGATATATCGAGAGGGCGCGTTCCGACGCGGTGCGCGATGTCGGGATTGAACAACTGTCGATGCGCGACGATGACGGCGTGGTGTTCGTGGTGCGCGGGATGCAGCTTGAATACCTGCGACCTGCGCGATTCGACGATGTGCTGACCATCGAGACGGAGACCACCGCGCTCAAGGCTGCGACGATGCAGATGTTCCAGACTGTCAAACGCGGTGACGAGGTGGTGTTTACCGCCGATGTGCGGGTTGCCTGTATGGGGCTGGACGGAAAACCGGCCCGCTATCCGGCAGAAATCCGCCAGAAACTGGCGCAATTGCAGGCATAAAGCCGCCAGCGACGCCGATTTTTTGCACGCGGGCAAAAAACGGGCTATGGTTTGCGCCGTTACAGGCATAAACGAAACGAAACCCGTTCGTTCTTAAAGAGAGCAGAAAATGGAATCAAATACCCTTGCTGCCGTTCAGCAGATGGATTTTTCATTGTTGGCGCAGTTTTTGCGTGCGACGTTTACCGTAAAAATCGTCATGCTGTCACTGGTTGTCGCCTCGTTCTGGTCGTGGGCGATCATTGTCTCCAAGTTCCAGTCCTATCGCCGTGCCAAACGCGACACGCGGATGTTCGAGGATGCGTTCTGGTCCGGCCAGCCGCTGGACCAGTTGTATGAACGCCTGAGTACGAATCCGCACAGTGCGTCGGAAAAGATTTTTGCCGCCGGCATGTCGGAATGGCGCAAGTCGCACCGCTCGGACGGGGCGATGATGGCCGGCGCGCAGGCGCGGATCGAACGCGCGATGAATGTGGCGCTGGACAAGGCGGCGGAGCAGTTGAGCAGCGGTCTGGGCTTTCTGGCCACGGTCGGGTCGATCGCGACCTTTGTCGGGCTGTTCGGCACGGTTTGGGGCATCAAGAACGCTTTCGAGCAGATCGCCGCGCAGCAAAGCACCAATCTGGCCGTCGTGGCCCCCGGTATCGCCGAGGCCTTGCTGGCCACCGCGATGGGGTTGCTGGCGGCCATTCCGGCGGTGATTTTCTATAACAAGCTGTCGGCGGATGCTGACCGGATCACCGGCGAGTGGGAATCGTTTTCGGACGAGTTTTCGTTGATCCTGTCGCGCCAGATCGACGGACCGGACGCCTGAGATGGCGGCGGGATCCATAGAGCGGGGCGGGCGGTCGCGCGGGCGGCGCCGGCGCGGACACAAGCCGATGTCGGAAATCAACGTCACGCCGTTCGTTGACGTGATGCTGGTGTTGCTGATTATTTTCATGGTCGCGGCGCCTTTGTTGACCACCGGTGTGCCGGTCAGGTTGCCCAAGGCGACGGCGGCGGCCCTGCCGGCCGAACAACAGCAACCGCTGACGTTGACGCTGACGGCGGACGGGCGGATCATGTTGCAGGAAACCGAGGTTTCCATGGATACCCTTGTTCCCAAACTGCGGGCGATTGTCGCCGAGCGCAAGGACGACAAGATCTTTTTGCGCGCCGACGGGGCCATCAGTTATGAAACGGTGATGCAGGTCATGGGGGCGTTGAATGCCGGCGGGTTCCGCAGCATCGGGCTGGTGACGGATTCGCGCGTGCCGGCCGCGCCCGAAACGGGTGGCTAGGCGGTGCGGGGATGAAAACCGGGGTTATCATATCCGGGATCGTACATGCGGTGGTCTTGCTGGTTTTGCTGATCGGCCCGTTCGCCTTTGTTCCCGAACCGACCGACATTCTGCCGGTGACCGAGGTCAGTTTGTTGTCCTCGGCGCAGTTTGATGCCGTGACCTCGACCGAGCCGCAGCCGCCGATGACCGACATGTCGCCGATAACCGCGCCGTCCAGCGAAACCAACGATACGGCGACGCCGCATACGGACGCGGCACCGACGGAAACCGCCAAGGACGTGACCGCCCCCCCGAGTGCGCAGGACGCCAACCCGGATCTGAGCGCGCTTGCCCGTGTGGCGCAACCGAGCGTGCCGGTGGCCGCGCCGCAACCGTTTGTTCCGGCACCGGCACAGGATTCGCCGGTGGCAGGCATTGGCACGGCCGGCAATGCGCCGGGTGCGGTTTTGAGCGCCCCGCATATTCCGCGCGCCGCGCCGCGCATTGACACGGTGGCCGCGCCGCCGGTTCCCGATGCGGCCCGCACCAGCGATCGCACCGTTGCCGCCACCGCGCCCGATCCGGCCGCCACCGATGCGGCCAGGCCCGAGGTTCCGGCACAGGCGGTGCCGGAATCCGTGACGCAGATCCAGCCAGAGGCGCAGCCGAATGTTGCGCCCTCGGCCGCGCCGCCGCGGGCCTCGGTTCCGGTTAGGCGGCCGGCCAATGCCGCCGCCAACGCCGAGGCGATTGCCGCCAAGGTGCGCGCCCGCGAAGAGGCCGCGATTCAGGATTTGTTGCAGCAGGCGGTGGGCGATACGCCCGCGCCGGCAGCACCGGCAACCGCGCCGGCGGCGCAACCGGCGGTATCGCTGAGCGGCGCACAAAAGCGCGGGATCGGGGCGGCGATTGCGAAGAACTGGAACAAGTCCATCGTGCTGGGCAAGGAAAACTATGAACAACTGGTGGTGCGGATAGCCGTGAACGTCGGGGCGGACGGCACGATACTGGGCGGTGTGGAGCCGGTGGAGCCGAAAAATCCGACCGGCGATTTCGCGGTTGCCTACGAGGCGGCGCGGCGTGCGGTGTTGCGGGCCGGCAAGATTCCGCTGCCGGCCGGGGATTTTCCCGATGGTGTGCGGCTGATTTTGCGGTTTGACCCTATGCTGGGAATCGGCTTGAACTGATTGGCAGGTGCGGCCAAATGGGATATAGATAATAAAAAGAGGCGAACATGAAAAACGGCATTCGAAACACAGGTTTATTACTGGCAGTCCTGAGCGTGGCGGCGTTGGCCGCGCCGGTGCAGGCGCAACAGCCCACGTTGGAAATCGACGTCACCGGCGGCGTGATCGAGCCGGTGCCGTTCGCCGCGCCGACCTTTGTTGCCGAAAATGTCGAAGCGGCACCGGTGGCGGCGCAGATCACGCAGGTGATTGCCGCCGATCTGGTTGGCACGGGGTTGTTTCGCGAAATTCCGCAGCAGGCGTATATTTCCGGTGTTTCGAATTTCAACGCGCCGGTGCAGTTTGCCGACTGGCGCGCGATCAACGCGCAGGGCCTGATTGTCGGGGCGGTGGCGATCAAGGGGAACACCCTGACGGTCAAGTTCCGTCTGTTCGATGTGTTCGCGCAGGTTCCGATGGGGCAGGGCGTGCAGTTTACCGGCACACCCGAAAGCTGGCGGCGGATCGCGCACAAGGTGGCGGATGCCGTCTATTCGCGCCTGACCGGCGAGTCGGGGTATTTCGACAGCAAAGTGGTGTATGTGGCCGAGAGCGGCCCCAAGGACAACCGGCTGAAACGGTTGGCGTTGATGGATTATGACGGGGCCAATTTACGGTATCTGACCGACGACAGCTCGCTGGTTCTGTCGCCGCGGTTTTCGCCGGACGACAGCCGGATTTTGTATACCAGTTACGAATCCGGCGTGCCGCGTATTTACCTGATGAATCTGGATACCGGCACACGCAAGACGTTTTCGGGCATGTCCGGCACCAGTTTCGCACCGCGGTTTTCACCCGATGGTCAGCGGATCGTGTTTTCGCAGACCAACAGGGGAAATACCGATATCTTTACGCTGGACCTGCGATCGGGGCAGGAGGTTCGTCTGACCAGCGGTCCGGCCATCGACACCGCGCCGAGCTATTCGCCGGACGGCACACAGATCGTGTTTGAATCGGACCGGGGCGGATCACAACAGTTGTATGTGATGTCGGCGGCCGGGGGGGATGCCAAACGTATCAGTTTCGGCACCGGCCGCTATGCGACGCCGGTCTGGTCGCCGCGCGGCGATCTGGTGGCGTTTACAAAAATGGAAAACGGGCGGTTCCACATCGGTGTGATGCGGCTGGACGGCACACAGGAACGCCTGTTGACTGCGAGTTTTCTGGACGAGGGGCCGACGTGGTCGCCCAATGGCCGCGTATTGATGTTTTTCCGTGAAAGCGCCGGAACCTCGGGGGCGCCGCAAATTTACGCGGTGGACGTGACGGGGCGCAACCTGCGCAAGGTGCCGACGCCGACCTTTGCCTCGGATCCGGCGTGGTCCGGCCTACTGAAATAAAACGGCGTTTTATTGACGCGGCAAACGTGATAAATAGGGCCATGACCCTTTCAACGAGGTAAAGAGCATGAAACATATAAAAACACTGAAACGGGTGGCGCTGGTTCTGGGGCTTCTGACCACGGCGGCGTGTACCACCACAGGCGGCGGGTTGTTTGGCGGTAACGGCAATGGCGCGAATGGCGCGGGCGGGGCGATCGAACAAACCTCGCTGGCGTATTTCCAGCAGACTATCGGTGATACGGTGCTGTTCCCGGTTGACCAGACCGCGCTGAGCGATACGGCCATTGCGATTCTGAACGCGCAGGCGGCGTGGCTGAATGCCAATCCGGCGGCAACGGTCCTGATCGAGGGACACGCGGACGAACAGGGCACGCGCGATTACAACATGGCGCTGGGATCGCGGCGTGCCAGTGCTGTGCGCGATTATCTGGTGGCGCAGGGCGTAGCCGATGCGCGGATCAGCATCATCAGTTATGGCAAGGAACGTCCGATCGCGATTTGTTCGAACGAGTCGTGCTGGTCGCAAAACCGGCGTGCGGTTACCATTGTCACCAGTGGTGCCCCGCTTAGCTAGGGTGTCTGTCCTGAGAGGTGTCGGGAATGAATAATCAGTTGCGAGCCGGTTTCGTTGCCGTGTCCCTTGCCATGTTCGCGGTTCCGGCCGTGGCACAAACGGCGGCGCAGCCGGCGGCGCCGACCGGCGGGCAGGCGCAAACCTCGGCGCAGGCGCAAACGCTGGAGGATGTGCGGCAGGATATCCTCAAACTTGGCAAAATGATGGAGGGGTTGCGGACCGAGTTGCTGACCACCGGAAATACCGGTGTGTCGCAGGAATCGGTCGGCACTGTGTTACAGCGGCTTAACGCGCTGGAATCGGAATTGAGCGCCGCGCTTGGCCGGGTGGAAACCCTGCAAAACCGTGTGCAGAAAATATCCGAGGACGCGACGCGCCGCATTGGCGATCTGGAATTCCGGCTGACCGAACTGGAAGGCGGCGATACGTCCTCGCTGGGCACACCGGTGCCGCTGGGCGGTGCTGCGGTTCCGGCAACGAACACCGGTCCCGAGCTGGCAACGGATGAACAACGCAGTTTCAACGCCGCGCTTGCGCAACTGGATGCCGGTGATTTTCAGGCGGCGGCGGATGCTTTCGGCACGTTTATCACCACCTATCCCGGCGGGCCGCTGACCAGCGAGGCACAGTACCGGCGCGGGCTGGCGTTTGCCGGAATGCAGGCCTGGGGCGATGCGGCGCGTAATTATCTGGACAGTTTCAGTGGCGCACCCGACGGGCCGTTCGCGGCGCTGGCATTGCTGGAACTGGCGTCCAGCCTCGGCGCGCTGAACCAGACCGAACAGGCTTGTCTGACGTTTGACGAAATAACCATCCGGTATCCGGAAAAGGGTGTCGAGCTGGCAGACCGGATCGCAACGCGCAAACAGCAGTTGTCGTGCCCCTGACGCCGGCGGCGGAGTTTCCCGGGATGGATGCGGTTCTGGCGGGCATTGACCCCGCCTCGCTGGCCGTTGCCGTGTCGGGTGGCGGTGATTCAATGGCGCTGCTGCATTTGCTGGCGGCGCGGGATACCGGCATTCGGGCGGTCACGGTCGATCATGGATTGCGGGCCGAAAGCGCGGCAGAGGCAGCGATGGTCGCCGAAGTATGCGCCGGTTTGGGGATTGAACACACCACATTGTGCTGGCACGACCACGAACACGGCGGCAACCTGCAGGCGCGCGCCCGTGCGGCGCGGTTGCGCCTGATGTCCGGTTGGGCCGCCGGGGCCGGGGTGCGCCATATCGCGCTGGCCCACACGCAGGACGATCAGGCCGAAACGGTGTTGTTGCGCCTGATGCGGGGGTCGGGCGTTGACGGGTTGTCCGGCATGGCGGCAATGCGTCGCGACGGGGCGGTTACATGGCTGCGCCCGCTGTTGGGCGTGCGGCGCGCGGCATTGCGGGATTATTTGCGCGCCCGGGCCGTGGGCTGGGTCGAGGATCCGAGCAATCGCGACCGTCATTATGCGCGGGTGCGGGTGCGCGAGGCAATCGGCGAACTGGGGCTGGATGTGGCCCGCCTGAGCGCGACTGCCGATCATATGCGCGCCGCCCGCATGGTGCTTGAGGAAAAGGCCGTGGCGGTTGCGCGTGACTGTGTGCAGGTCAGCGATGCGGGCGAGGTGACAATCGACGCCGCCGGTTTTGCCGCCGCCCCCGAAGAGTCGCGGTTTCGCGCGATGGCCGGTATTTTGCGCTGGGTGTCGGGGGCGCCCTATCGGCCACGGCTGGAAAGCCTGCGCGATGTGATCGCGACGCTGGAAACCGCGCGCGGGCGCACCCTGCATGGCTGTGTGATCCGTTCGCGTTCCGGCAAGGTTCTTGTACGAAGAGAGGTGTCGAAGGTGCAGGGGCCGGTACCGGTTGCCGCCGGAATTTGGGACGGACGCTGGCGGGTGGTTGCGGGCCGGGGTGCCGTGGCCGCAGACCGGATTGCGGCGCTGGGCGTGGCGGGGCTGGATGCGTGCGAGGATTGGCGGGCAACCGGCCATGCGCGCGAGGTTCTGTTGGCGACGCCGGCGCTCTGGTCCGGCGGGCGTCCGGTTGCCGCGCCGATGGCCGGAATGGCGAACGGGTGGGGCTGTTCGCTGGTGGACGGGGAAAAAGGTCTTCACAAGACGTTAATGACACGTTGAATAGATTGATTCAGCGCCTATGTTACACTGCAACTGTGGCGACTGAGTCGTTACACACCTTTATTGCTGCGACCGAGGAGATACCATCGTGGGAAAAAACAAGAATATCGCTTTCTGGATAGTGCTTTTTTTCCTGATGGTGGCGTTGTTCAACATATTCAGCGGCGGCACCAATACGGCCAGCACCCGCCAGATATCCTTTTCGCAGTTTCTGGATCAGGTGGATGCGGGCAAAGTTGACGCGGTGCGCCTTGACGGGGAAAAAATCTATATCCGCGAAGGGGCGGACAACCTGGTTACCATCCAGCCGGCGGGCACGGATATTCTGGAAGAACTGCGCAAGAACGGCGTGAAAATCGACGTGGCGGCGCAGGAACAGTCCGGCCTGTTGTCGGCGCTTGGAACATGGTTGCCGTTCCTGTTGCTGATCGGCGTCTGGATTTTCTTTATGAACCGGATGCAGGGTGGCGGCAAAGGCGGGGCGATGGGCTTCGGCAAATCCAAGGCCAAGATGCTGACCGAGAAACACGGGCGCGTCACCTTTGACGACGTGGCCGGTATCGACGAGGCGAAAGAGGAACTGGAAGAAATCGTCGAGTTCCTTCGCGATCCGCAGAAATTCAGCCGCCTTGGTGGTAAAATCCCGAAAGGCGCCTTGCTGGTCGGTCCGCCGGGCACCGGTAAAACCCTGCTGGCGCGCGCTATTGCGGGCGAGGCGGGCGTGGCGTTTTTCACCATCTCGGGTTCCGACTTCGTGGAAATGTTCGTCGGCGTCGGCGCCAGCCGTGTGCGTGACATGTTCGAGCAGGCCAAGAAAAACGCGCCCTGTATCGTTTTCATCGACGAGATCGACGCCGTGGGCCGCCATCGTGGTGCCGGTTACGGCGGCGGCAATGACGAGCGCGAGCAGACATTGAACCAGTTGCTGGTGGAAATGGACGGGTTCGAGGCCAACGAGGGCGTGATCCTGCTGGCCGCAACCAACCGTCCCGATGTTCTGGACCCTGCGTTGCTGCGCCCGGGGCGTTTCGATCGTCAGGTGCAGGTGCCCAATCCGGACATCAAGGGGCGTCAGAAAATCCTCGATGTGCATGCGCGCAAAACGCCGCTGGGGCCGGATGTGGATCTGCGGATCATTGCCCGCGGCACCCCGGGATTTTCCGGCGCGGATCTGGCCAATCTGGTGAACGAGGCGGCGTTGACGGCCGCGCGCACCGGCAAGCGGTTCCTGACCATGGAGGATTTCGAGAACGCCAAGGACAAGATCATGATGGGGGCCGAGCGCCGCTCTATGGTCATGACCGAGGACGAGAAGAAACTGACCGCCTATCACGAGGCGGGCCATGCCATTGTCGGTATCAACGTGCCGCAGCATGACCCGATCCACAAGGCGACGATCATCCCGCGCGGTCGGGCGCTGGGGCTGGTTCTGTCGCTGCCGGAGCGTGACCAGCTGTCGGTGACCATGACCAAATACAAGTCCAAGATCGCCATGGCGATGGGCGGCAAGGTGGCGGAGACCCTGACCTTCGGGCCGGAAAACGTGACGTCGGGCGCGTCGTCCGATATCCAGCAGGCGACCCGTATCGCCCGCGCGATGGTGACGCAGTTCGGCATGTCGGAGAAGCTCGGCAATATCGAGTATTCGACGGAACAGCAGACCTATCTCGGCCCGCAGGGCGGGGGTGTTCAGGCCGGTCCACAGACGCAGGAGATGATCGACAAGGAAGTGCGCCGTCTGGTCGACGAAGGCTTCGAGACTGCGAAACGTATTCTGACGGAGCAGGCGCAGGATCTGGAAAATCTGGCGCAAGGGTTGCTGGAATACGAAACCCTGACCGGTTCGGAAATCAAACGGGTTATTGCCGGCGAGGCGCTTAACCGCGGCTCGGACGAGGATGACCGGCCCTCGGGCGGGGATTCGGCCACCGTTACCGCCGTTCCGAAAGTGCCGAAACGTAAGGGCGATGGCGGGATGGAACCGCAACCGCAAGGATAACCGGAAAGGGGTGGCATTGGCCGCCCCTTTTTTTGTGCGGTGTGCAGCGGCGGATTTGTCGGTGTTTAGCCGCGGGGAGTCGAAAAACCCCTCGCGTTGGTCCGACAACCCTCCTAACAATTGGGAAAGCCTGTTTCTGTTCTGAAAGGAAATCCCATGGGGTACAAAACGGATATCGAGATTGCGCGCGGCGCCGACAAGAAACCCATTCAGGAAATCGGCGCGAACCTTGGCATCCCCGAGGCCGACCTGCTGCCGTTCGGGCATGACAAGGCCAAGGTCTCGGCCAGATTTATCGCGGCGCAGGCGGACAGGACGGATGGCAAGCTGATTCTGGTGACGGCGATCAATCCGACGCCGGCGGGCGAGGGCAAAACCACAACCACCGTCGGCCTTGGCGATGCGCTGAACCGGATCGGCAAGAAGGCGGCGATCTGTATTCGCGAGGCGTCGCTTGGCCCCTGTTTCGGTATGAAGGGCGGGGCGGCTGGCGGCGGATATTCGCAGGTGGTGCCGATGGAGGAAATGAACCTGCATTTCACCGGTGATTTCCATGCGATTACCAGCGCGCACAACCTGCTGTCGGCGATGATCGACAACCATATCTATTGGGGCAACGAACTGGAAATCGACGAACGCCGTGTGGTCTGGAAACGGGTCATGGACATGAACGACCGGGCGCTGCGCGATACGGTGACGTCGTTGGGGGGGGTCGCCAACGGGTTCCCGCGCCAGACGGGGTTCGACATCACGGTCGCGTCCGAGGTTATGGCGATCCTGTGTTTGTCCGACACGCTGGAGGATTTGCAGGAACGGCTGGGCCGGATTATCGTGGCCTACCGGCGCGACCGCACACCGATTTACTGTCGCGACATCAAGGCGGACGGCGCGATGACAGTGTTGTTGCAACAGGCGATGCAGCCCAATCTGGTGCAGACGCTGGAAAACAATCCGGCATTCGTGCATGGGGGGCCGTTTGCGAATATCGCGCACGGGTGCAATTCTGTTGTGGCGACAAAAACCGCGCTGAAGCTGGCGGACTATGTGGTGACGGAGGCAGGGTTCGGGGCCGACCTCGGGGCGGAAAAATTCATGAACATCAAGTGTCGCAAGGCAGGTTTGTCACCGGATGCGGTTGTGTTGGTGGCCACCGTCCGGGCGATGAAAATGAACGGCGGAGTCGCGCGCGCCGATCTGGGGGCGGAAAATGTTCAGGCGGTTATGGACGGTGCGCCCAACCTTGGCCGGCATATCGAAAATATGAAATCCTTCGGCGTGCCGGTGGTTGTTGCCATCAACCATTTCGTGACCGATACCGACGCCGAAATCGCCGCCGTTATGGATTATGTCAGCACCCACGGTTCCGAGGCGGTTTTGTGTAAACACTGGGCCGAGGGCGGTGCCGGTGCCGAAGAACTGGCGATGCGGGTCGCCCAGTTGGCCGATAGCGGTGCCGCGCAATTTGCCCCGCTTTATCCCGACGACATGCCGTTGTTCGAGAAAATAGAGACGATTGCCAAACGGATTTACCGTGCGGACGAAGTGCTGGCCGACAAGAAAATCCGCGCCCAGTTGCGCGCATGGGAGGATGCCGGGTATGGCAATCTGCCGATCTGCATGGCGAAAACCCAGTACAGTTTTTCCACCGACCCCGACCTGCGCGGTGCGCCGACCGGCCATTCGGTGCCGGTGCGCGAGGTGCGCCTGTCCGCCGGTGCGGGTTTTGTTGTCGTGATTTGCGGCGCGATCATGACGATGCCCGGTTTGCCGCGAAAACCGTCGGCAGAGGCAATCATGCTGAATGCCGACGGTGAAATCGAGGGGCTGTTCTAGG
>CAZDLV010000051.1:0-12652 GCA_964506345.1 uncultured Rhodobacterales bacterium
GTCACCGCCCTAAGCCGCGTTTTCGCTTTGGCTTCCCCGCGCGGCTGTCGTATGAACGGGACAAAGCGAAAGAGAGACCATGAGCAAAGACCCCCTCGTCATATTCACCCCCTCCGGCAAACGCGGCCGGTTCCCTGTCGGCACCAAAGTGCTGGACGCGGCGCGCCAGCTTGGCGTTGACCTCGATTCCGTTTGCGGCGGGCGGGGGATTTGCTCGAAATGCCAGATCACCCCGATGTTCGGGGATTTTCCGAAACACGGTGTCAACGTGCAGCCCGACGCCCTGTCGGAATGGAACGCGGTGGAGGAACGCTACAAATCCAAGCGCCACCTGATCGACGGGCGGCGCCTTGGCTGTCAGGCGACGGTGCAGGGCGATGTCATCATCGACGTGCCGCCGGAAAGCCAGGTGCACAAACAGGTGGTGCGCAAGCGGGCCGAGGCGCGCGAGATCACGCTGGATACCGCCACACGGCTGTATCTGGTCGAGGTGGCGGAGCCGGACATGCACGACCCCTCGGGCGATCTGGAACGGCTGGTCGCGGCGCTGGAGGAACAATGGGACCTGTCGGGCGTGACGGCGGACCTCGGCATTCTGGACACGCTGCAACAGACCCTGCGCAAGGGCAAATGGCAGGTGACCTGCGCCCTGCATCAGGGGCGGATCATGCAGGTCTGGCCCGGGTATTACGACGGTTCGGTCTACGGGCTGGCGATCGACCTTGGCTCGACCACCATCGCCGCGCATCTGTGCGACCTGCAAACCGGCGAGGTGCTGGCCTCCAACGGTATCATGAATCCGCAGATCCGCTTCGGCGAGGATCTGATGAGCCGCGTTTCCTATGTGATGATGAACCCCGGCGGCCATGTGGAAATGAGCCGCGTGGTGCGCGAGGCGATGGATGCCCTGATCGGCGAGGTCGTGGCCGAGGCCGGTATCCCCCGCGATCTGGTGATGGAAACCGTGCTGGTGTCCAATCCGGTGATGCACCACCTGTTTCTGGGGCTGGATCCGGTGGAACTGGGGCAGGCCCCCTTTGCGCTGGCCACGGCCAACAGCCTGACGCTGAAGGCGGCGGAGGTCGGGCTGACCCTGCACCCCGCAGCGCGGCTGTATTATCTGCCCTGTATCGCCGGACATGTGGGGGCGGATGCGGCGGCCGTGGCCCTGTCCGAGGCTCCGTATAAATCCGAGGATCTGGTGCTGATCGTCGATGTGGGCACCAACGCCGAGATCCTGCTGGGCAACAGGGAACGGGTGCTGGCCTGTTCCTCGCCCACCGGTCCGGCCTTCGAGGGGGCGCAGATTTCCTCTGGTCAGCGGGCGGCGCCGGGGGCGATCGAAACCGTGCGGATCGACCCCGTAACCAAGGAGCCGCGCTTCAGGGTGATCGGGTGCGACCTGTGGTCCGACGAGGACGGCTTTGCCGAGGCGACAGCGCAGAGCGGCATCACCGGCATTTGCGGCTCGGGCATTATCGAGGTGATTGCCGAGATGCGCATGGCGGGGATTGTCGATGCGGGCGGGCTGATCGGTTCGGCCGGACAGGTCGGCACGCCGCGGTGTATCGCGGACGGGCGCACACATTCCTATGTGCTGTATGACGGGCGCGACAGCGACGGGCCGCTGATTACCGTGACCAACGGCGATATCCGCGCCATCCAGCTGGCCAAGGCGGCGCTTTATGCCGGTGCGCGGCTGCTGATGGACAAGATGGGCGTCGATACGGTCGACCGCGTGACGCTGGCGGGGGCGTTTGGCGCGCATATCTCGCCGTTGCACGCGATGGTGCTGGGGATGATCCCCGATGTGCCGCTGGACAAGGTGGCCTCGGCCGGTAATGCCGCGGGCACGGGGGCGCGGATCGCGCTGCTGAACATGGGCGCGCGGGCCGAGATCGAACAGGTGGTGCGCGACATCGAAAAGGTCGAAACCGCCGTGGAGCCGCGGTTTCAGGAACATTTCGTCAATGCCTCCAACATCCCGAACGCGGTGGAACCGTTCCCCCTGCTGAAGGCCGTCGCCCCCCTGCCCGACGTGAGCTTCAACCAGAAGGGCGAGGGCAGCGGCGGTCGGCGCAGGCGGCGGCGGTAGGTTCCGCGCTTGGCTTTCGCCGTCTGATCGGGAATACTCGCCCAAACCCGTGCGAGGAGGCCCCCTATGAGCAACCCCCTGATAACCGCCCGCGATGCCTTTGCGGTGCAATACCCCGAACAGCGCATCCCCGTGAACGGGCGCGAATGGGGGGTGTTGAGCCTTGGCGGGTCCGGTCCGGCGCTGGTGCTGCTGCCGGGCACGCTCGGGCGGGGCGATATATTCTGGCAGCAGATGGAGGCGCTGAAGGACCGCGCGCGGGTGCTGGCGCTGACCTATCCGGTGGATGGCTCGCTGGATGACTGGTGTGGCGACATCTGCGCATTGATGACCGCCTCGGGCATGGAACGGGCGACGGTTCTGGGATCGTCGCTCGGCGGGTATATCGCGCAATATCTGGCCGCGACACGACCGGAACGGGTGGCGCGGCTGGTCGCGGCGAATACCCTGCATTCGGCGGCGATGGTGGCACAGTTTCCGCCCTACGACAGCGATCTGGACGCGGTGCCTGCCGCCGCGCTGGTGCAGGGCGTGATTGGCAGTATGGAAGCCTGGGCCGGCGAGGAACCGGAACAGGCGAACGTCGCCGGTTTGCTGCAAACCGAGGCGCGCGAACGGATTTCCGGCGAGGAACTGCGCGCGCGCCTGAAGGCGCTGAAACACGCGCCGGAGTTGCCGGGGCTTTCGCTGCCGCACGAACATATCTTCACGATAGAATCCGGCGACGACCGGCTGATCCCGCCGCCGGTGCGCGATATGGTGCGCGCACGACTCGATCCGGTGGACAGCATCGTATATAAAAAGGGCAGCCATTTTCCCTATCTCGTGCGCGCGGCGGACTATACGGAAATGCTGGCAGGGATACTTGAAAAGGACGCAACATGAACCCGATGGACGGATACGAAAAAACGGTGTTTTCAACCACCGAGATGGACGGCAAACCGCTGGCCCATGATGTTTACACCCGCGGTGACGGGCCGGTGGTGGTGGTTATCCAGGAACTGCCCGGCATCGGTCCCGAGGCCCTGCGCCTTGCCGACAAGCTGGTCGAGGCCGGTTTTCGCGTGGTCATGCCGCATCTGTTCGGCCCGCTGGGGCGGGTTGCCATCGGCGGCAACATCGGCCGTGTGTTCTGCATGCGCCGCGAACTGGCCCTGTTTGCCAAACACCGCACCAGTCCGGTGGTGAACTGGTTGCGCGCCCTGTGTCGCGACCAGAAACAGCGCTACAATGTCGAAGGCGTCGGGGTGATCGGCATGTGTCTGTCGGGAAATTTCGCCATTTCGCTGATGGCGGACGATGCCGTGCTGGCGGGGGTGGCCTCGCAACCGTCGCTGCCGGTGGGAACCGCCAGCGCGCTGCATATGTCGGATGCGGATATCGCCGAAATCCGCGCTGCACTGGATGAAAAAGGCGCGATGATGGCGCTGCGCTTTGCCGGCGACCGCATTTGCACCGCCGCAAAATTCAAGGCAATAGATGCCGCCTTCAACGACGATGCCGAACGGGTGCGCCTGACCACCTTGCCCGGCAACGGCCATTCGGTGCTGACAATGCATATGGTCGATGCCGAAGGTTCGGCCACCGCGCAGGCCTTGCAGGAAGTCATCACCTATTTCGGCACGCGATTGAACGCGCCCGCAGCCGCCCCCACATAAGGGGTATGATACGCGTCGCCTCTTATAACATTCACAAATCCGTCGGGCGCGACCGGCAGCGGCGCCCCGAACGGATTGTCGAAATCCTGAACCAGATCGGCCCCGACGTCGTGACCCTGCAAGAGGTCGACCGGCGCACCGGTGCGCGCGAAACCACCATCCCGCGCGCGATGATCGAGGCGGAAACCGACCTGAAGATCGTCGATATCGCCCTGCGCCCCGACAGCATCGGTTGGCACGGCAATGCCATGCTGGTGCGCAAGGATGCCGAGGTTCTGTCGGCGCGCCGCCACGACATCCCGTTTTTCGAGCCGCGCGGCGCCATTTCCGCCGAGATCCGCCTGCCCAACAAGACCCTGCGCGTCGTCGGGATGCACCTGAGCCTGTTGCGGTCCTTCCGCCGCCAGCAAATACGGGCGTTGCACCGCCAGATCGACAACGGCCATATGCCGACGCTGATCATGGGCGACCTGAACGAATGGCGGTTCGAGGGGGCACTGGCGGAATTCGGGCCGGAGTATGCGGTGACAACCCCCGGCGCCAGCTTCCCGGCCTCGCGCCCGATGGCGATGCTGGACCGTGTGGTGCTGCACAACGATCTGGAACTGCTGCGCGGGGATGTGCATCGGTCGCCGCTGGCGATGGTGGCCTCGGACCATCTGCCGATCTGGGCCGATATTCGGGCCTAGCGCCCCCTTCCCTTTCCCGTTCCATCCGCTATACATCGCTGCACCAATCATAATGGAAACGGAACAATGACCTACAAGCCGAAAAGCGAATTCCTGCACGAGATGCAGACACGCGGCTTTCTGTCCGACTGCACGGATCTGGAAGGCCTTGATGAAGCCCTGCTGAACGGTGTTGTTCCGGCCTATATCGGCTTTGACGCCACCGCCGACAGCCTGCATGTCGGCTCGCTGATCCAGATCATGATGCTGCGCTGGTTGCAGAAAACCGGACACAAGCCGATTACCCTGATGGGCGGCGGCACCACCAAAATCGGCGACCCGTCCGGCAAGGATGAATCGCGCCAGTTGCTGACTGCCGAAAAGATCAACGAGAATATCGCCGGTATCCGCAAGGTGTTCGACAAATACCTGACCTTCGGCAAGGGGGCGACGGATGCGGTGCAGCCGAACAATGCGGAGTGGCTGGACGGGCTGAACTACATCGATTTTCTGCGCGACTACGGGCGGCATTTCACCATTAACCGGATGTTGACCTTCGACAGCGTGAAGCTGCGGCTGGAACGGGAGCAGCCGCTGACGTTTCTGGAATTCAACTACATGCTGTTGCAGGCCTATGACTTTGCCGAACTGAACCGGCGCTATGGCTGTGTCTTGCAGATGGGCGGGTCCGACCAGTGGGGCAATATCGTCAACGGGATCGACCTGACACGGCGGGTAAACCAGAACACGGTGTTCGGGCTGACCACGCCGCTGCTGACGAAATCCGACGGCTCGAAAATGGGCAAGTCGGCCTCGGGCGCGATCTGGCTGAACGAGGACAAGCTGAGCGCCTATGAGTTCTGGCAGTTCTGGCGCAACACCTCGGATGCCGACACCGGCAAATTCCTGAAGCTGTTCACCGAATTGCCGGTGGCGGAATGCGAGCGCCTCGGCGCGCTGGAAGGGGCGGAGATCAACGCGGCGAAAATCATCCTCGCCAACGCGGTGACGACACTGGCGCACGGGGCAGAGGCAGCCAAGGCGGCCGAGGCCACCGCGCGCGAGGTGTTCGAGAAGGGCGGCGTCGGGGACGACCTGCCGACGGTGACGCTGGCGGCGGCGGACCTGTCCGGGGCAGGAATTTCCGTCGTGCAACTGTTCGTCAAGGCGGGCCTTGTCAAATCCGGCAAGGAGGCCAAGCGCCTGATTGCCGAGGGCGGCGCGAAGCTGGACGATGTGGCGGTGCGCGACGCAGGCACCATGGTTTCCGGCACGGCGATTGCCGCGACGATCAAGCTGTCGGCAGGCAAAAAACGCCATGCGCTGGTAAAGCTGGCAAAATAAAATTCCGTTCACGCACAAAAAACGGCACCGCGATATACGCGGTGCCGTAAAATTTTACTCAAACCGTATTAGTGGTTGGTGTAAGAGTAGGCATGTGCGCGCATGTCGTTCGGCATACCCCACCATGCGTAGGATGCGTCACGATCCTGCAACGATGCACCCCCGCCAAATGCGTATTTCACGCCGACCGTCAAGGTTTTCTCGATCGTGATCTGCGGATTGCTCCGACGATGCGAGCTATCGAAATAGCGCATAAAGCCGGCGGTGGCATTCCAGGACCAGTTCGGGTTGCTGCTGAACTGGCGCTCGTATGACACATCCGTGGAAAGAATGCTGATCGGATCGCGATTGTTGCCGATATTATTGACAGCATCGACCGAATTGACAATGGCGGTCATCGAGCTTCCGGCATTCGGATAATACCGCACACCGACCCGTTTGACGACGGAGCCGCTAATCATTTCGCTGTGACGATCCCACCCGTTTACGAAATCGGTCACGCCGAACTGCCCGAAAACAGCGAAGCTGCCACCCGTGAAAGCCAGTTCGCCGCCACGGAACGCCCGGGATGCGGAATACGCGGCAGGTCTCCAAGGATAAAGCTGGCTCGCTGTCTGCGACTGCGCGGCGATACCGAGCGTGAAAGCACCCAGATTATACCCGAGATGCACACCGACCTGGCTGATATTGCGCGGATCCGAGTTGGCGACGGTAGTACCCCCGATCGGGCCGCTGCCTTCAAGACGGAAATCGCCCTGAACGTTAACTCCCATAACCTTTCCGGCTATAGAACCCGTCAAACCGGCCATCGGCACGGTTGCGGGAACGAACTGGTTGTGGTTTTGCGATGTGGCCAAGCCACCACCGTAGGCTTCGAAAACTCCGGTCACCTGTGCCGAAGCAGCGCCGGCGCCTGCGACAACAAGCGCGGCAACAGGCAAAATTGCTGATAACTTTTTCATAACAACTCCAAATTTACATACCGGTCCCCGACGATCGGAGGCCCCAGACAAATACGTTGTTTCACGGAAAATGACGCGGGGTCAATTGTTTTACATCTTGCGGGCTGGCGCCGGGCTATATTAAATCTTTTTGTTGCGCCAAAGCCGCACCAAAACGCCAAAACCGGAAATGTCGGTCGGTTTGTTATAATTTTATGACAAACAAGCACTCACGATGTGTGTTTGACGGGCGCATCCGTGCCGGTTTTGCCCGATACGCGCACATGATTCCCGTGCCCGAAATCACTCGCCCACCATCCACTCCCCGTCCGGCGCGAAGGCATCGAACGCAAAGGCGAAGGAAACATCGTGGACAAGGTTCGCACCGGTTTCCGCGTCATAAACCCGTATCGAACCGATATCGCGCGCATCCGCAATCCGCCGTGTGCCAAGGGCCGAGGCCATGCCGCGCTTCCACTCGATCCGCACGCCGGCCTCTTGCAGGACCTCGACGTTTTGCAGACGTTCCAGCGGCCAGGCGCGGTTGCCGACAACGATGACGCGGGCCAGCGGTGCGATGCCGAAGGGTGGCGGATTGCCGTTATACAAAAACGGGCGCGCGGACCGGTCGTAACCGGCATAGGGGTTGGCGCCGTAGGCGCGGTTGTAGTTGGCGGGGCGGCCCATGACCTCGCCGTCGGGGTTGCGTTCGCGAAAACTGGCGAGGGATTCTTCCCAGCTGACGACCTTGTCCAGTTTCGCACCGGTCATCTCGCCGACGATCCCCTCGCCGGTGAACTGCTGCCACCAGCTCTCGGTTTCGCGGTCGAACATCACGAGGTTGGAATTCAGCAGCTTGCCCGAAACGCCGAATTCCAGCGTGCGCCCCTGCACGCGGCGGTCAAAGACGATGGCGGAATTGCACAGCGGGCAGAAGGTGACGGCGATCGGGATGCCGTTGATCTCGTCATTGACGATCTCGTGCCAGGTCAGATAGCGGATGGGGTAGGCGCGCGGGGTGGCGCCCTCGATTTCCACGGTCACCACCGGCTCGTTTTCGGGAAAGGTAACGATACCGGCGGGCACCACGGTGATGTCGGACAGGGCCGGAATACCGTCGCGGGGCGGGCCGCCGCCGATGATGTCGACGAAATCGACCGAGGTTTTTGTGAAGTCGGTGTTCGGCCATTCCGATGTCCAGAACGGCGCCTGCGCGGCGACCGGCAGGGCGAACAGGGTGGCAAGGGCAATCAGGATGGTGCGGAACATGGGCAGACTCCTTTGGTTGACGCCCAGCCTGCGCCGGAATACGGGCGGCGCGATAGCCCCGCTCACGCGCATTTGAGCAAAAGAGAAGGGCGGAGAAATTCCCCGCCCTTGTCAAACTGCTTTATGAAGCCCGTCTACATATCTGATTTGATGGAAACTTTCGCCATATAGTCGGGATTCTGGAACACAGCGCCATTGGCACCGCTGTCGCCTTTCTTGAGGGAATTCACCACATCCATGCCGGAAATCACCCGCCCGATCACCGTATACTGGCCGTTAAGCGACGGGTAATCGGTGAACAT
Organism: uncultured Rhodobacterales bacterium; assembly: GCA_964506345.1. GTDB lineage: Bacteria > Pseudomonadota > Alphaproteobacteria > Rhodobacterales > Rhodobacteraceae > NORP23. Next base: position 8,278 of record CAZDLV010000051.1, read on the forward strand.
GATAAAGAACTGCGAGTTGGCGGAATTCGGGTCGTTCGAGCGCGCCATGCCGACGATACCTTCGACATACATCACGTTGGAAAACTCTGCCGGAATGTCGGGCAGGTCCGAGGCCCCGCGCCCGGCCATACGGTAGTCGTAACCGTCAACCTTGCCATATTGCACATCGCCGGTTTGCGCCATGAATCCATCGATAACACGGTGGAAGGCGACGCCGTCGTAGGCGCCGGAACGGGCCAGTGCCTTGATCTGCGCCACATGTTTGGGCGCAAGGTCCGGCCGCAGCAGAATTTCGATCGTGCCGCTGGTTTGCCCGCCAACCTCGATCACCAGAATATTGTCGGGGTTGTAATCGCCCCCGGCCAGCGCGGCGGAGCCAACAGACACGCCCAACGCCAGCGCAGCGACGGTTTTCAGAAACAGCCGCCGGATCATAGGTCAGCCGCCACTTTGACCGAAATCATACGGTCGGGATTGGCTGCCGGCTCGCCACGGGTGATGGCGTCAACATGTTCCATACCCTCGATCACGCGGCCATAGACGGTGTATTGCCCGTTCAGGAAATGCCCGTCCTGGAACATGATGAAGAACTGCGAGTTGGCCGAGTTCGGATCCTGCGAGCGCGCAGCCCCCAGAACGCCACGGTCGAACGGCAGTTTGGAAAACTCCGCCGGAACATTGCCGAGGTCGGAGCCACCGGTGCCGGCCATGCGGATGTTGAAATCCTTTTCCATGTTGCCATGGGCGACGTCGCCGGTCTGGGCCATGAAGCCGTCGATCACGCGGTGGAAGGCGACATTGTCATAAGCGCCGGCGCGGGCCAGCTCCTTCATGCGTTCAACGTGTTTGGGGGCCACATCGGGCAGCAGCTCGACAACGACGTTTCCGTCCTTCAGCGCGATGATGACAGTGTTTTCGGGGTCTTTGATCTCGGCCATGAATGCCTCCTGTTAAGTGTTCAGAAGGCAAAATATGGTCTGCGGGGGCAAAACAAAACCCCTGTGTCAGTTTTTCCCGAATTTATCGAGCAAGGCGCGCTCCACTGCCGCAGGCACGAAGCTGGAAATATCGCCGCCGAGGCGGGCAATTTCCTTGACCAGACGCGAGGCAATGGCCTGATACGGCGCGTCGGCCATCAGGAAAACGGTCTCGATTTCGTCGTTCATGGCGCGGTTCATCCCGACCATCTGGAATTCGTATTCGAAATCGGAAACCGCGCGCAGGCCACGGATAATCACCTGTGCGCCGACATCGGTCGCGCAATCTATCAGCAGGTTTTCAAACGGATGCACGACGATTTCGGTGTCGCAGTGTTCGGCAATCGCGACGCAGTCGGCCTCGATCATCGCGACGCGTTCTTCCAGCGTGAACAACGGCCCCTTGTCGCGGTTGATGGCAACGCCGATCACCAGCTTGTCCACAAGACTGCAAGCCCGCGAAATAATATCGCGATGCCCGAGGGTTATGGGATCGAAAGTTCCCGGATACAGACCGACACGCATGAAACACCCTTTCGTTTTGTGCAACGCAACATTATTGCGCGCCCGCCGTCAAGAGGGTTTTTCGCGCGCCTTCAGATATTTCCGGCGATCAGTTCGGCCATCTGCGCATTCTCGATCTGGATTTCCTTGATGCGGGTCGCGACCACATCGCCGATGGAAATCACCCCGACCAGTTTGCCGTTTTCCAGCACCGGCATGTGGCGAAACCGGCCTTCGGTCATGATCACCATCAAATCCTTCATCGTGTCGGACGGCGTGCAACTGCGCACATCGCCGGTCATGATATCGCGGACACTGTCGGACATGCACGCAACACCCCGCGCGCCGATTTCGCGCACGATATCGCGTTCCGACAGGATGCCCTGCATGCTATCGCCATCACGCACGATCAACGCCCCGACCCGCTTGCCCGACAACACTCCGGCGGCTTTCGACACCGTATCATCCGGGCTGACCGAATAAATATCCTGGACGGGTTTTCCGGCAAGAACGTCTCTGACAAGCATAGCGTATCCTTTCGTTTGGGGTTATGTGGCAAGCGTGCCTCGAACCGCCGCCACCTGTCAAGTTGCGCGTGCCAGTTCGCCAAGGCTCGCGCGCAGGTATTGCACCACCAGATCGGCGGCACGGTTGACCCGGGCAATGCGGTCGTCGTCCTGGTGGCGCACCAGGTAATAGCTGCGCGTCAGGTCGATTTCGTCGGGCAAAACCCGCACCAGACAGGGATGCTCGCGCGCCACAAAATCCGGCAGAATACACAGCCCGTGGCCGGCAATGGTCCAGCGCAGTTGCACAATCAACGAATTCGAGGCCAGACACGGGTCCCTGTCCTGCCCCGTGACGGCGGCATAATCCAGTTGTTTGTCGAAAATCATGTCCGAGATATAGCCGATGCAGGCGGTATCATGCAGGTCGGCGCGGGTGGTGATCGGGCCAAGCCGGTCCAGCAGTTCGCGCGCACCGTAAAGATGCAGCCGGTAATCGGCGATCTTGCGCACCTTCAGGCGCCCCGCCGCCGGCGGCGACACGGCAACGGCCAGGTCGGCCTCGCGCCGCGACAGGGAAAACATCTGCGGCAGGGCGACGATCTGGATTTTCAGGTCGGGGTTGTCACGGCCAAGCGCGGCGGTGGCCTCGGTCAACAAATAATTCGATACACCGTCCGGCGCACCGATCCGCACCGCCCCCGACAACCGGTCGGAAGACCCGCCGACATCCTCGCGCGCCACCGAGGCGATGCTCTCCATGCCCTGCGCGTGTTCCACCAGATTGCGCCCCGCCTCGGTCAGCTCGTACCCCTGCGGCGAGCGGTCGAACAGTTTCGCGCCCAGCGCCGTTTCCAGCGCCGATATACGCCGCCCGACGGTGGCCGGATCCATGCCCAGCACCTTGCCCGCCGCCACAAGGCGGGAGTTGCGCGCCACTTGCAGGAATACCCGCAGATCGTCCCATTTCATCTGGTCTTTTTGCATGACCGGCAGTCTAGCACAGGTTTTCATCCTGCAAAAATGCAAAATGCTTTTGGAAAGATTTTTTATGACAAACATCGCGGAACAGGCGTAGGCTACGCGACAGATAACTCTGGAGGATCCCATGAAAGAATTGATGCATTATATCAACGGCGCGCACGTCAAAGGCACGTCGGGCCGATTTGCCGAGGTTTACAATCCGGCAATTGGCGAGGTAACGGCGAAAACCCCGCTGGCCACGGCCGGCGAACTGGACATGGCCGTGCAGGCCGCCGAAGCCGCACAACCTGCATGGGCAGCCACCAACCCGCAGCGCCGCGCGCGGGTGCTGATGAAATTTGTGGACCTGCTGAACCGCGACATGGACAAACTGGCCGAGGTTCTTTCCAGCCAGCACGGCAAAACATTTCCCGATGCCAAGGGCGACGTGGTGCGCGGTCTGGAAGTGGTGGAATACTGCATCGGCGCGCCGGAACTGCTGAAGGGCGAATATACCGACGGCGCCGGCCCGGGCATCGACATGTATTCCATGCGCCAGCCGCTGGGCGTCACCGCCGGTATCACCCCGTTCAACTTCCCCGCCATGATCCCGATGTGGATGTTTGCCCCGGCGATTGCCGCCGGCAACGCCTTTATCCTGAAACCGTCCGAACGCGATCCGTCTGTGCCGGTCATGCTGGCCGAACTGTTCGAGGAGGCCGGCCTGCCCAAGGGCATCCTGCAAATCGTCAACGGCGACAAAGAGGCGGTCGACGCGATCATCGCGCATGAAACCATCCAGTCGATCGGTTTCGTCGGCTCCACCCCGATTGCCGAATACATCTATGGCAACGGTTGTGCCGCAGGTAAACGAGTCCAGTGTTTCGGCGGGGCGAAAAACCATGCCATCATCATGCCGGACGCGGATATGGACAATGTTGTCGATGCGCTGATCGGCGCTGGCTACGGCGCGGCGGGCGAACGCTGCATGGCGCTGTCCGTGGCGGTTCCGGTTGGCAAAGAGACCGCCGACCGCCTGGTCGCCGCCCTCGCCCCGCGTGTCGAGAGCCTGAAGGTCGGCCCCTATACGGCGGGCGACGATGTGGACCTCGGCCCTGTCATCACGGCTGCCGCCAAGGCCCGCATCGAGGGTCTGGTAAATTCCGGCGTCGAACAGGGGGCCAAACTGGTGGTGGACGGCCGCGATTTCAAATTGCAAGGCTATGAAAACGGCTTTTTCGTCGGCCCGTCGCTGTTTGACGATGTCACCACCGACATGGACATCTACAAAGAGGAAATATTCGGCCCTGTCCTGTGTACCTTGCGCGCCGATACCTATGAAGAAGCCATCAAACATGTCATGGACAACCAGTATGGCAACGGCACCGCGATCTTTACCCGCGACGGCGACACGGCGCGCGATTT
>CAZDLV010000052.1:0-12642 GCA_964506345.1 uncultured Rhodobacterales bacterium
GCCGGATTAATGGGTCCTGACCCTAGACCGGTGGAAATCGCGACACCAGAACCAGCGTCAGCACCACCAGCAAGCCGATCCAGACGATATAGTTGACGATATTGTGGACCAGACGGGTTTCTTCCTCGCCCGCCGGTGGCAGGTATCGAACGGCCATGCGACCCGGCCAGGTGATGATTTTGATAAGCATGTGTAAATCCGGTATTTGAAAAACCACTTCGGGAATTCTTACGCCGCGCCGGAAAAGTTTGCAATTGTTTCAATCACGGGTAACCTTCGCCGGAGAACCTGACAGGAGTATTTCAAGGTGTTTGCATTTCTGGGGCTGGCCGCTTTTGCCATTGGAATCGTGTTGCCGCTGTATCTTTTGTTCGTCCAGAGAAATCTGTTGGAGCGGATCGAACAGCTGGAGCGGGACATGGCGATTGCCAATCCGGCTGACGCCCCCGTTCCGCCCTCTGCGCAGGTCACAACCCGCGACAAAATGCCCCGAAGGCCGGCGGCAACAGCGGCCTGGCCGGAACGCGCCGCACCGGCGGCACGGGTGGACAGCGCCGGTACGTCCTCGCCGCCGCAGGCATTTGTTTTCAAGGCACAGCTCGGGGCGCGCCTGACCGTGTGGCTGCAAAAGAACTGGTTCTATGCGGTGGCGGCGGTTTCCTTTGCCTTTGCCGGGGTTTTTCTGGTGCAATACGGCGTTGAAAACGGGGTTTTGACACCGGCGATGCGGGTGGTTGCCGCGATGGTTCTGGGGGCGGTTCTGATTGGCGGCGGCGAATATATCCGCCGCCGGTCGGCAGGGGACGAGGGCGGCAGTTTCGTGTTTCTGCCTTCGGTTCTGTCAGGGGCCGGTCTGGTCGCGCTGTTTGCCGCGATTCTGGCCGCGCGGATGATGTACGGGCTGATCGGACCGCAAACGGGGTTCGCCGGATTGGCGCTGACCGGCGTGCTGGCGATTGTTCTGGGGTGGTATTATGGCCCGCTGTTGGCCATTGTCGGGGTGTTCGGCGCGATTGCCGCGCCGTTTCTGGTGGGGGGCGACAGCGCGGCGACCGACTGGTTGTATCTGTATTTCGCCGGTATTGCCGTTGTAGCCTTGTCGATTGACAGCGTGAAACGCTGGGCGTGGTTGTCAGCGCTGGGCCTGATCGGGACCTATGGCGCCGCTCTGCTGGTGCTGGTGGCGTCGCAAGATGTGGTGTTTGCGGATCTGTTCGCGTTGATCGTGGCGGCGGCGGCCATCATGATTCCGGTGCGTTCGTTGAAACCGCGCCACGGCGGGGCAATGGTGACGCAGACCAGTTCCGTTCTGGTGGATGGAAAACCGACATTGCCGGAATTTCCGACACGGGTCGGGGCGGGGGCTTTTGCGGCCTCGGTTCTGATGTTCGGCTGGGGATATGCGGGGGTGCCGGACGGGTTCTGGCTTACGCTCGGCGGGTTGGTGGTGATGGTGGGCGCGGCGGGCCTGTGGCTGCGCCATGCGCCGGCGCTGGGCGATCTGGTGTTTGCGCCGCTGGCGATGCTGCCGGTGTTGGTCATGGCAGAGTCGGCGTTCGACGGGCCGGTTTATGCCGGCTGGGTGCAGGCGTCTGTGCGCGATACGCTTGATTTCGCGCCGCCGACGGCGGCGATTATTCTGGGCGGGGCGCTGGCGATTTCGATGTTGCTGGCGTGGCGCAGCCGCAACGGGGCGCCCTATCCGTTGTTCCTTGCCGGCAGCGCCGCGGCTTTTGCGCCGCTGGTTGCCGCTATTCTCGAGGTTTTCTGGAACCCCGCCGGTGTGCTGGGGGCCGGTGTCTGGGCTGTGTATCTGGCGGGTGTGGCCGCGGTGATGACGGGGCTGGCGGGATGGTTTTCCGGTCGTGACGGGGCCGCGCGCACGCGCACGGCGCTGTTCGCGGTGTCGGCGATGGCCATGCTGGCGTTTATTGCGGTTGTGGTGCTGGGCGATGTGACGCTGACGCTGGTGCTGGGCGTGCTGGCAGCGGCGGCGGCGTGGCTGGGGCGGCGGTTCGGGCTGGCGCTGATGGACCGCTATGTTCAGGCAGCCATCCTTGCGCTGACGTGGCGTCTGGTGGTTGACCCGGGCATATGGTGGAGCCTCGACGCCGATCTGTGGCGCGTGGTTCTGGCCAATGCCGGTGCCGTCGCGCTGCTGGTTCTGGCGCGGTTTGTGCAGCGGCCCGGCGCGCGGCGCGGTGTTGTGGTGATGCAGGAATCGGCGGTCTGGTCGCTGGGCGGTATTTTTGCCAGCCTCATGGTGGCGCGGTATTTTGACAGCTTCGGCGTGGATGATCTGTATCTGTATATGTCGGTGTTCGCGGTGGTCTGGCTGATTGCAAGCGCCGGCCAGTTGCACCGGTTGCGCGCCGGCGAAGAATTGCGCCGCACCCGTCGGGTGCTGGCAACGCTGTACGGGATTGCCGGTCTGGGCGCTATGGTTGTGGCGGCGGGGATGCTGAACCCGTTGTTTGACGGCAACGGACTGGTCTACGGGCCATATCTGCTGGATTCGCTGGCGGCAGCCTATGCGCTGCCGGCGCTGGTGACGGGGATTGTCGCGGTGCGTTTTACCCATTTGCCGCAATTTCTGCGCCGTGCCGCCGGCGGGGTGGCCGCTGCGCTGGGCGCGCTTTATCTCGGGCTGGAAATCCGGCGCTGGTGGCAGGGCGACACCTTGTCCGTGGCCGGCGTGCGGGCCGGCGAATTGTATACCTATACCGTGGCCATGCTGGCGGTTGCCGTTATCCTGCTGGTGCTGGCGGTGCTGCGCCGCGCGCCGGTCTTGCGCCGCTTGATGCTGGTGGCGGTCGGCCTTACCGTGGCCAAGGTCTACCTGATCGACATGTCGGGGCTGGACGGATTGTTACGGGTGGCGGCGTTCCTGATCATCGGGCTGGTGGTCGGTGCGATGGCGTGGGTCAACCGGATCATGCAGAAAAGCGAGGCCGCCGAAAGTGGCCCCGACGCCCCCGCTACCGCAGAATAGGCACCGCGTTTTTCGGGCGGCGGGCATTTTCCACCCCCATACGCAGGCCCGCACCGATACGATGCGCCAGCGCCGACCACGATGCGGCCTGTTCCGGTGTCAGTTTTTCTTGCAAAACCTCGTCGAACAGCGCCAGCCACAGGGCAAAATGTTCCGGCATCACGCCCTCGCGCATCTGGTGGGTGCGTTGCGGGTTGCCGTCGAAGGAGCGCTCGAACAGGATGGCGTTGCGCCAGAAGGCGGCGATTTTTTCCTCGTGTTCCTGCCAGACGGGGCCAAGGGGGGGCAGGCTCTCGAAAAATACGGGGCCGAGGACCTCGTGATTGCGGATGCGGTCGTAAAAGGTGATGACCACGGCGTCGATTTCATGCGGCGTGATCGGGAAACGGGGGGGAATGTCGGTCATGGCGGTTCTTTCAATATCTGTTTGCTTGCAGATGGGGCGGGGCGCGCGGATTTCAATTGCGACAAAAGGCTCTGGACCCCGGGCAGGGCCGCGCGTATAACCCGCGCCATGTGGAGCCTGTCCGCCAGCATACGAATTAGCCGCCCGGCGCTCTGATGTGAGCCGCCGGGAAAAGGTGTTGGAGTTGCCGCACCGCCCCCACCCTGACATTTTCTGATTGACGGAGCCGCAACATGTGCGCCGAAACACCCGACTACAAAACCACGCTCAACCTGCCGAAAACCGATTTCCCCATGCGCGCCGGCCTGCCCAAACGCGAGCCGGAGTGGCTGGCGAAATGGGAAGCCATGACCCTGTATGACACCCTGCGCGAACAGGCCCTGGCCGAGGGGCGCACGCCCTTCATCCTGCATGACGGCCCCCCCTATGCCAACGGGCATCTGCATATCGGCCACGCGCTGAACAAGATCCTGAAGGACATCGTGGTGCGCAGCCACCAGATGCTGGGGTTCGACGCGCGCTATGTTCCGGGCTGGGATTGCCACGGCCTGCCGATCGAATGGAAGATCGAGGAACAGTATCGCGCCAGGGGCAAGAACAAGGACGACGTGCCGGTCAACGAGTTGCGCGGCGAGTGCCGCAAATTCGCGCAAGGCTGGGTCGATATCCAGCGCGAGGAATTCAAGCGCCTCGGTGTGACCGGCAAATGGGATGATCCCTATCTGACGATGAACTTTGAATCCGAGGCGGTGATCGCCGAGGAATTCATGAAATTCGTCATGAACGGTTCGCTTTATCGTGGCTCCAAGCCGGTGATGTGGTCGCCGGTGGAAAAAACCGCACTGGCCGAGGCCGAGATCGAGTATCACGACCACACCAGCCACACGATCTGGGTGAAGTTTCCCTTTACCAATGCCGGCGGTGATCTGGCCGGGGCGAGTGCGGTCATCTGGACGACGACTCCGTGGACGATCCCGTCGAACAAGGCGGTCGCCTATAATCCGAAGATCGCCTACGGCCTGTATCGCGTTCTGGAAACCGAAGAAGAAAGCTGGACCGCCGCCGGTGATCTGCTGGTTTTCTCTGACACTCTGGCGGCGGATGCGCTGGAAAAATCGCGCGTGACGAAATTCGAGCGCGTGCGCGATGTAACTGCGGACGAACTCGCGGCGCTGGTTTGCAAGCATCCCTTCGCCGATCTCGACGATTTCTGGTCCTACGACGTCCCCATGATCGACGGCGACCACGTCACCGATGACGCCGGAACGGGTTTCGTGCATACAGCGCCGAGCCACGGGGCCGACGATTACGAATGCTTTGTCAAGCGCGGCTGGACCGACCGGATGACCCACAACGTCAACGAGGAATCCACCTTCGAGGATTTCGTGCCGTTCTTCGCCGGTTTGCAGGTGTTCAACCACAAAGGCAAGGAAGGCAAGGCCAATCAGGCCGTGATCTCCAAACTGGTCGAGGCGGGCGCCCTGATCGCGCGTGGCCGCGTGAAACACAGCTATCCGCATAGCTGGCGTTCCAAGGCTCCGATCATTTTCCGCAACACGCCACAGTGGTTCGTCGCTATCGACAAGGACCTGAACGACGGTATGGACGAACACGGCAAAACCATCCGCGCCCGCGCCCTGGCCGAGATCGACAACGTGAAATGGACGCCGAAATCAGGCCGTAACCGCCTGCACGCGATGATCGAAAACCGGCCTGACTGGGTGCTGTCCCGCCAGCGCGCATGGGGTGTGCCGCTTTCGTGCTTCATCAAGGTGTCCGAACAGGGCGAGGTCGAAATCCTGCGCGATCCGGCGGTAAACGCCCGTATTGCCGAGGCATTCCGTGCCGAGGGCGCCGATGCCTGGTTCGAGGATGGCGCGGCGGACCGTTTCCTCGGGGATCATACCGACGAGGGCTGGGAACTGGTGACCGATATTCTGGACGTGTGGTTCGATTCCGGCTCCACCCATGCTTTCGTCATTCGCGACCGCGCCGACGGCTCGCCCGACGGGGTGGCCGATGTCTATCTGGAAGGCACCGACCAGCACCGCGGCTGGTTCCATTCGTCGTTGCTGCAATCGGTCGGCACCAAGGGCAAGGCACCGTATCGCGAGGTAGTGACCGCCGGATTCACGCTGGATGCCAAGGGCATGAAAATGTCGAAATCCATCGGCAACACCATCGCGCCGGATCAGGTGATCCGCCAATACGGTGCCGATATCCTGCGGCTGTGGGTGGCGCAGGTCGATTACACCAATGACCAGCGTATCGGGGATGAAATCCTGAAAGGCGTGGCCGACAGCTATCGCCGTTTGCGCAATTCCATGCGGTTTATTCTGGGCAACCTGAACGGTTTTTCCGAAGCCGAGCGGGTGGACCCCGCCGACATGCCGGAACTGGAACGCTGGGTTCTGCACCGTTTGGCGGAACTCGATACCGTGGTGCGCGACGGCTATGCCAACCATGATTTCCAGGGGGTGTTCCAGAAACTGTTCCAGTTCTGCACCGTCGATCTGTCCAGCCTGTATTTCGATATCCGCAAGGATGTTCTGTATTGCGACGGCGACAGTCTGGCGCGTAAATCCGGCCGCACGGTGCTGGACATCCTGTTCCACCGTCTGACCACATGGCTGGCCCCGATCCTTGTGTTCACAATGGAAGACGTCTGGCTGCAACGCTACCCCGGTGCCGACAGCTCGGTCCACATGCAGGATTTCCCCGACACGCCGGCCGCATGGCGCGACGATGCGCTGGCGGCAAAATGGGCGAAGCTGCGCGAGGTCCGCAAGGTCGTCACCGGCGCGATCGAGGTGGAGCGCACAGCGAAAAATATCGGTGCCTCGCTGGAGGCGGCGCCAAGCCTGCATATTCTGGATGCGGATCTGCGCGCGCTGGTGGAAAGCGTCGATTTCGCCGATGTCTGCATCGTGTCGGGACTGTCGATCACCGGCGACCCGCTGCCCGACACCGCCTTTCGTCTGCCCGAGGTAACCGGTGTCGGTGTTGAATTCGAAAAGGCCGACGGCGAGAAATGCCTGCGTTGCTGGAAGGTTCTGCCGGATGTGGGCACGCACGCGCACGCAGGTGTGTGCGCACGGTGTGACGCGGCGTTGGGATAGACCTGCGGGCGGGGATCACCGTTCCGGTGCAGCCGGCAGAACCTGCTGCGCAATGCCGGCAAAAAGCAGGTAAACACTGCTGGCGCTCAACACAAGTTGCGCCAGCGGGCCGGCCTCGAAATCCTGCCAGCCGATGACAAAGGCCGCGCCGGTCCAGACCAGCATCACGGTCAGTGACAGGGGCCGCCAGCGGATCGTCCGCACGGGGTGGATGTATTTCAGCCCGAAAAACTGCGCCAGCGCCAGCACGCCGATAATCGTCAGGCTGACCCAGTGGGCAGGCGTCAGGGCAAACAGCACCAGCGCCACCATGTTCCAGCACCCCGGAAAGCCGGAAAACGAATTGTCGGCGGTTTTCATGCGGGTGTCGGCGAAATAGACGACTCCGGTGGTGGTGATGACGATGGCGGCAATCCAGCCTTCCCAGTCCGGCAGGATGCCCGATTGCGTCAGGGCATAGGCGGGGATGAACACATAGGTCAGATAGTCGATGATCAGGTCCAGCAGCACCCCGTCCCAGTGGGCGGCATATTTTTTGACATTATAGCGCCGCGCCAACGGGCCGTCGATTCCGTCCACCACCAGCGCCGCGATCAGCCACAGAAACATTTCCGCCCAGTGTTTTTCCCCCGCCGCAAGCATGGCAAACAGCGCCAGCGCCGCGCCGGAAGCGGTCAGAAGGTGGACGGAAAAGGCAGCGGTAAAATTTTTCATGGGGCCTTTTATGCCCCGATGTGCCGGAGTGGAAGCCCCTTTGCGGGGCTTCCGGCGGAATTGTGATCTAACGCCGTGCGCCGAAAACCGTGTCGAATTCGATCACGACTTTGCCGCCTTCCAACATGCCGGTCAGGCCGTTCGAATCGCCGGTCTGCATATCGCGGGTGGTCGTGTCGCCATCCGCGCCGCCAAGGGCCTGCGGATTGTCGAGCGTGGGCGAACCGACACCCGGGGTTCCCGGGGCGCTCTCGTTTCCGGGGGTTCCGGTCTGGCCGGTTTGCGGGTTGCCTTTGGAAACACCGGTGCCGCCGGAGTTACCGGCGTTGGTATTGCCCGCTCCATTGCCGGAATTTCCGCCACCGCCACCGGTGCCGGTGCTGCCGCCACCGGCGGCGGCGTTCCATTCGGCCAGCGTGATTTTGCCGTCCCCGTTGCGGTCAAGCGCCTGAAACACGCTGCGCACGGCGGCAGGGTTGAGTTCCAGCGGAGTCAGCCGCCCGTCGTCGTTCTTGTCTTTGGCCTTCATCACACGACCCAGCAGTTTTTGCGGATCGCCGCCCTTGTCGGCCGCACGCGCCGCGGCGATATCGTGCAACTCGCGCGGGTCCAGAACGCCATCGCCGTTCGGGTCGAGACGCTGGAAGCCGGTCTGCACCACGGCGGCCAGCTCGGCTTTGACGATCGCGCCGTCACCGTTGGCATCGACCGAGGAAAAGCTCATGCGCAGGGTTGTATCCTGCGGCGCGGCGGCGGCGATGCCGGCAGCCAGAACCAGAACAGAGGCGGTCACAAAGGGTGGAATATAGTGCATTTAATATCTCCTGATTTACAACAAGTGCCTGATAATACGCAAGACACCGGATTTTTTTCAGACATCGCATATGTTGCAAAAATGCAACCCACGCAAGAGTCAGCCACGGCCCTTCGGGTGGGATTTTTCATAAACCTCCATCAGGCGTGTCTGGTTGACGGCGGTATAGGCCTGCGTTGTCGACAGCGAGGCATGGCCGAGCAGCTCCTGAATGGCGCGCAAATCTCCACCGGCCTCCAGCAGGTGGGTGGCGAAGGAGTGGCGCAGGGCGTGCGGGGTGGCGGTGGCCGGCAGGCCCAGTTGCAGGCGGGATTTCTCCAGCAGCTTTTGCACCATGCGCGGGTTCAGCCGTTTGCCGCGCGCGCCAAGAAACAGCGGGTCGCCCGCCGCCTGTTCATAGGGGCAGAGGCGGATATAGCTGGCGACGGCGGCGCGGGCCGCGGGCAGAACCGGAACAAGGCGGGTTTTGTTGCCCTTGCCGGTGATGCGCAGGACCTCGGGCAGGGGATGGGATGAGCGGGGCAGGTTCAGGGCCTCGGATATGCGCAGGCCGCAACCGTAAAGCAGCGTGACCACGGCGACGTCGCGGGCGGCAATCCACGGGGTCTGGTGCTGGACCTCGGCAATGTCGAGCAGGTCTTTGGCGGCGTCCGCCGAGACGGGGCGCGGCAGGCGTTGTTTCAGCTTCGGCGCGCGGGTGGCGGTGACGGCGGCGGATTCCACGCCTTCGGCATCGGCCAGCCAGCGGTAAAACGATTTGACGGCCGACAGTGCGCGGGCCAGCGAGCGGGCCGACAGGCCGCGTTGACGCTCATGCGCCATCCATGCGCGCATGTCGGCGGTGGTGATCTGCGACAGGGCGGTTTTGCCGACGTCGCCGCCAAGGTGCAGGGTCAGAAAACCGAGGAAGCCCGAAACATCGCGGCGATACGCCTCGACCGTTTTGTCAGCGGCCCCGCGCACGCCACGCAGTTTTTCCAGCCACGCCTCCAGCAGGTGGAGCGCCTGACCGGAGGCGGGGGTCATGCCACCCAGCGGCGCAGGATGCGTTCCAGCGCGTGGGCGAAAAACGCCAGCAGGTCGGTGCCCTGGTCAGGGGCGAAACGGTTCGGGTCGTTGGAGCCGAAAACCACCATGCCCGGCATTTGCGCGGTGCCGAGGTCGAGGCGCAGGATGGCCTCGGACTGCACGTCGATGGCGGCATCGCCGAAAATGGACCCTTTGGCCTCGGAGGCAGGGCGCAGGGTGACCTGTCGGGCCGGACTGCTGCGCCCGCCGGTGACATAGGCAGCGACGCCCTGTTCGGGCAGGGCGACGACCACGTTCTGAAGCGGCCCTTCGGGACCGATGGGGGTGCCGCCCTCGGCCTTGAAGGATTCCAGACACAGGCGGATCACGTCGACGGCCAGGATATTGGCGACGTCGTGGTCCAGCACGCGCAGGAAATCCTCGAAGGTTCCGGCGTCCAGCAACGACAGGATCGCGCGGTGGATCTGGTTGGTGCCGGCGAGGTTCTCATAGGCCGCCGCGACCACGGTGCGGTGGGTGTCCTCCAGCTTGTCGAGGCGGGCCTCCAGCCGTTCCACAAAGACGCCGCGCAGATCGACGACATTGCCCTGCGTTTCATCCTGCGCCTTCAGCAGGGCGCGCATCAGGTCCGGATCGTCGAGGATCACCGAGGGGTCCTTGACGATTTCGTCTTTCAGATTGGCGGGAAGCTCGGTCATGGCGGTTACAGGATTTTCTGGCCGGTTTTGGCCCAGTCTTTCATGAAACCCTCCAGCCCCTTGTCGGTCAGGGCGTGGTCGGCCAGCTTGCGCAGGACCGAGGGCGGGATGGTGGCCACATCGGCGCCGATCAGGGCCGATTGCGTAACATGGTTGACCGTGCGCACCGAGGCCACGAGGATTTCGGTGGTAAAGGCGTAGTTGTCATAGATGTCGCGGATGTCGGAGATCAGCTCCATCCCGTCGGCGTTGATATCGTCGAGGCGACCGACGAAGGGGCTGATGAATGTCGCCCCTGCCTTGGCGGCCAGCAGCGCCTGATTGGCCGAGAAACACAGGGTGACGTTGACCATGATGCCCTCGTCCGTCAGGGTTTTGCAGGTTTTCAGCCCGTCCCATGTCAGCGGCACTTTCACCGCGATATTGTCGGCGATTTTGGCCAGCTTGCGCCCCTCGGCAATCATGTCCTCGGCTTCGAGGGCGACGACCTCGGCACTCACGGGGCCGTCGATCAGGTCGCAAATTTCTTTGGTCACTTCCAGAATGTCGCGACCGGATTTCAGGATCAGCGAGGGGTTGGTGGTGACTCCGTCCACCATGCCGAGCGCGTTCAGTTCGGCAATGTCGTCGATCTCGGCGGTGTCTACAAAAAATTTCATCGTATTTTCCTGTTTTCCGGCAGGCAACCGCGCCTTCCGCTCCGGCGGAACATACAATACAGTCGCATCCGATGGAACCGCAGATTGAGGGGGGCAAAGAGTGACGCGCGATTTTTTCCCCGAAGGGGCGGCGGTGGCGGTGTTGATCCCCGAGCCGCTGGACCGGTTTCTGGATTACAAGGCACCAGCGGGCGGCGTGTTTCACGGGGCGTTTGTCGAGGTGCCGCTCGGCCCGCGCAAGGTGATCGGGGTTGTCTGGGGCGCGGGCGGGCGGTTCGATCCGGCAAAGCTGCGCGGGATCTCGCGGGTGATCGATGTGCCGCCGATGCGGGCGGAAATGCAGGCGTTTCTGCAACGCGCTGCCGATTACACGCTGACACCGCTGTCGCTGATGCTGCGCCTTGCGACGCGGGTGCCGGGGCTGGGGACGCCGCCGGCGATGCGCAAGCTGCTGCACCGCGGCGCGCAGGTGCCGGAGCGCATGACCGACGCGCGCCGCCGTGTGCTGGATGTGTTGGAGGAATACGGCGGCGCGGGGTTTGCGGCGGGGGAGCTGTCGGCGCTGGCGGGGGTCAGCTCGGGCGTTCTCAAAGGCCTGCTGGAACACGGGGCGCTGGTGCAGGTGGCGGCGCCGAAGGATGCGCCCTATCCGCGTCTGGATCCGGCGTTTGCCGGCAAGGACCTGTCGGCGGACCAGCGGGCGGCGGCGACCAAACTGCGCGAGGCGGTGCGCTCGGGTGTCTATGGCACGACGTTGTTGAAGGGGGTCACCGGCTCCGGCAAGACCGAGGTGTATCTGGAAGCGGTGGCCGAGGCGCTGGAAACCGGACGGCAGGCGCTGGTGCTGCTGCCCGAGATCGCGCTGACGGTGGAGTTTCTGGACCGGGTAGAGAAACGCTTCGGCGCGCGTCCGGCGGAATGGCATTCGGGGGCGACGCAGGCGGAGCGGCGGCGCTGCTGGAAGGCGGTGGCCGAAGGCGGTGCGCAACTGGTGGTCGGGGCGCGCTCGGCCCTGTTTCTGCCGTTCCGCGATCTGGGGCTGGTGGTCGTGGACGAGGAACACGACGGCTCCTACAAACAGGAAGAGGGCGTGCATTACCACGCGCGCGATATGGCGGTGCTGCGCGCGTCGCTGTGTTCGGCGCAGGTGGTGCTGGCAAGCGCGACGCCCAGCCTCGAAAGCTGGGCCAATGCCGAGGCGGGGAAATACGCGCGCATTGACCTGCACGAGCGCTTCGGCACGGCGGAACTGCCGGACATGGGCGCGATCGACATGCGCACCGAGACGCTGGAGGCGAACCGCTGGCTGTCGCCGACGCTGGTGTCCGAGGTGCATAAACGGCTGGTGGCGGGCGAACAGAGCCTGCTGTTCCTGAACCGGCGCGGCTTTGCGCCGCTGACGCTGTGTCGGGCCTGCGGGCATCAGGTGGGGTGTTCGGAATGCGACGCGCGCATGGTGGAGCATCGTTTCCAGAAGCGCCTGATCTGCCACCAGTGCGGGGCGAGCAAGCCGGTGCCGGTGGAATGCCCGTCCTGCGGGGTCGCGGGCAAGATGGCGCCGGTCGGACCCGGGGTTGAGCGGCTGGCGGAGGAGGCGGCGAGCCTGTTCCCCGACGCGAAAATCGCCATCCTGTCGTCCGATCTGGCCGAGACCGCGCGGGCGCTGAAGGCGCGGATCGACGATATTGCGGCGGGCGGGGCGGATATAGTCATCGGCACACAGATCGTCGCCAAGGGGCACAACTTCCCCCACCTGACGCTGGTCGGGGTGGTGGATGCGGACCTTGGCCTACAGGGCGGGGATTTGCGCGCGGCTGAAAAATCGTTCCAGCTGATCCGGCAGGTGGCGGGCCGCGCGGGGCGGGCGGAAAAACCGGGGGCGGCCCTGTTGCAAAGCTATCAGCCCGAACATCCGGTGATCCGCGCCATCCTGTCGGGCGACGAGGAAGGCTTCTGGCGGGCCGAGGCAGACGCGCGGCGGGCGGCCAATGTGCCGCCCTATGGCCGCATGGCGGGGATCGTGGTTTCCGGCCCCGACGAGGCGGCTGTGTTCGATCTGGCCCGATATCTGGCGCGCAACGCGGGGGCGCTGACGGCCATCGGTGCGCATCTGTTCGGGCCGGCGCCAGCGCCGGTGGCACGCATACGCGGGCGGTTCCGCGTGCGGCTGCTGGTAAAGGCGGACAAGGGCGCGGCGTTGCAGGGGGCGCT
>CAZDLV010000053.1:0-12515 GCA_964506345.1 uncultured Rhodobacterales bacterium
CCGCGTTTTCCTGCTGGAATCCGGTCAAACGCCCGACGATCTGGGCATCGACCCTATTGCCGGCGACATTGTGGCCCATGCCAAGGCCGATCTGGCAGAAGGGTCCGGACTGGCGGTGTCGGGGCTGACGGGCAAAGGCATCGATTTGCTGCTCGAAAAACTGGCCGACACGCTGCTGGCACGCGCCTCGGGTGCCGCGACCGCAATCCGCGCCCGTCACCGTGTCGCGCTCCTGGCCGGTATTTCCGCTTTGGATCGGGCGGTTGTTCAGGTAAACACCGGTGACAGCGCCGCCGAACTCGCGGCCGAGGAAATGCGCCAGGCTTTGCGGGCAATGAACGCGATTGTCGGGCGGGTCGACGTAGAAAACATACTGGACGAGATTTTCTCCAGTTTCTGTCTTGGAAAGTAGGATTGTTTCACGTGAAACATTTTGCACAGGTTATCGTTATTGGTGGTGGTCACGCGGGGGTCGAGGCCGCGCACGCCTCGGCACGCCTGGGCGTGAAAACGATCCTTGTTACCCACAAGTTTAGCAAAATTGGCGAAATGTCCTGTAATCCGGCGATTGGCGGCCTTGGCAAAGGTCATCTGGTCCGCGAAATAGACGCGCTTGACGGCTTGATGGGGCGCGTTGCCGACCGGGCGGGGATCCAGTTCCGCTTGCTTAACCGGCGCAAAGGTCCCGCTGTTCAGGGACCGCGCGCGCAGGCCGACAGGTCGATATACCGCCGGACGATGCAGGCGGCGGTCAGCGATCATCCCGACCTGTCGATCATAGAATCAGAGGTGGCGGATTTCGCATTGAAGGGCCGGAAAATAGACGGAGTCGTTCTGTCTGACGGCACGGTTTTACAGTGTCGCGCGGTTGTCCTGACTGCCGGAACCTTCTTGCGTGGCGTGATCCATATTGGCCACGAAACCACCCCGGGCGGTCGCATAGGCGACGCCCCTTCGGTGTCGCTGGCCGAGCGTATCGATTCATTCGGTTTGCCGCTTGGCCGCCTGAAAACCGGAACCCCGCCGCGCCTTGATGGCCGCACCATATGCTGGGAAAGTCTGGAAATGCAGCCGGGTGACGATGACCCCTCGCTTTTTTCCTTCCTTTCCAGTGGCGTGACGACTCCGCAAGTATCTTGCGGTATCACACACACGAACGCGAAAACCCACGAAATTATCCGGAAAAACCTCGATAAATCCGCCATGTATAGTGGCAACATCGAGGGCACCGGCCCACGATATTGCCCCTCGATCGAAGACAAGGTTGTTCGTTTTTCCGACAAGTCTTCGCACCAGATCTTTCTGGAACCCGAGGGGCTGACCACCGATATTATTTATCCCAACGGTATTTCCACGTCGCTTCCGGTCGATGTACAGGACGATTACGTCCACTCGATCAAGGGTCTGGAAAACGCGCGCATAACCCAGCCGGGTTATGCGATCGAGTATGACTACGTCGACCCGCGCGCGCTCAAACCCACCCTTGAACTTCGCGAGGTCGAGGGCCTGTATCTTGCGGGCCAGATAAACGGCACCACCGGTTACGAAGAAGCAGCGGCGCAGGGGCTTGCCGCCGGCCTGAATGCGGCACTACAGGTTCAGGACCGCGCGCCATTGGTGTTTGACCGCGCGGACGGGTACATCGGCGTGATGATCGACGACCTGATCACACGCGGCGTTTCGGAACCCTACCGCATGTTCACCTCGCGGGCCGAATTCCGCCTGTCGTTACGCGCCGACAATGCCGACCAGCGCCTGACGCCTGTCGGTATGTCTGTAGGGTGTGTTTCCGCGGAACGCGCCAAGGTGTTCGAATCGCGGATGCAAGCGCTATCAGACGCCAGATCCACCTGTCAGGGCTTGAAAATATCACCGTCTGGCGCCGCCAGGGCCGGCATCCGCCTCAATCAGGACGGCGTCTATCGTTCGGCGCTGGACTTGCTGTCCTATCCGGATATTACGCTGAAAACGCTGGAAAAAATCTGGCCAGACCTTGGCCAAATCCCTGCGGCAACGGCCACGCAACTCCAGAATGACGCGCGGTATGTTCATTACATCGCCCGTCAGCACAGCGATGTGGCGGCCATGCGTCGCGACGAGTCCCTGAAAATCCCCGAGGGATTTTGCTACGCCGATATTGCCGGCCTTTCAAACGAGTTACGCGGTAAACTCGAAACGGTTAAACCGGCGACACTGGGTCAGGCCGGCAGGGTAGAGGGCATGACCCCCGCCGGTATGACCCTGATCCTCGCCAAAATTAAAAAATCCGCATTGGCGCGACAGGCATGACAAAGCCCGTCAATACCCCCGCCGGCTTTCAGACCGCGTTCAATGTTTCACGTGAAACAATTGCGCGCTTGCAGACCTACGAAGGGTTGTTACGCAAATGGAATCCGAAAATCAATCTGGTGTCCGGTTCCACGCTCACTGATATCTGGCATCGCCATTTCGCCGATTCGGCGCAGCTCTGGCAACTGCCGTCCAAACGCCCCGCCAGCTGGCTGGACATCGGATCCGGCGCCGGTTTTCCCGGCCTTGTCATTGCGACGCTGGCCGCCGAAGCGTCCCCGAAAACGTCCGTCACCTTGATCGAAAGCGATCAGCGGAAATCGGCATTTTTACGTACTGTGGCGCGCGAACTTGGTCTGGATGTAACGATTCGCACACAACGAATAGAGGCCGTCGCACCGGAAAACGCAGATATTTTATCCGCCCGCGCTTTGACATCATTACCGCAACTCCTTGAATATGCGGAAAAACATCGAAACCCGTCTGGCGAGTGTCTTTTTCCCAAGGGTGCCAGAGTCGATTCGGAATTGACCGCGGCCGCTTCCTCTTGGCATATTTCCTGCGACAAGATCCCCAGCATAACCGACCCGGACGCGGTTATCCTCAGAATTGGAGAATTCCACCGTGCCTGACGACGCCAACCGCCTGCCAGGGCAACCGCACATAATTGCCATCGCCAACCAGAAGGGCGGGGTGGGAAAAACCACGACGGCCATCAACCTCGGCACTGCGTTAGCCACGGTTGGCCGCAAGGTGCTGCTGATCGACATCGATGCACAGGGCAATGCGTCGACCGGCCTCGGAATCACCCCGGACATGCGGGAAATCACTACCTATGATCTGCTCTCCGGCGATGCTCGTCTGTCGGAAGCCGCGCAAAAAACCATCATCCCGAATCTCTTTCTGGCACCGTCGACCAGCGATCTAAGCTCCGCCGATGTGGATATGGTTAACGACTCCCAGAGGGTTCTTAGGCTACGCAAGGCTCTCGCGACCGATGATGCCGTAGCGCAGGGTTACGAGTATATCCTGATCGACTGCCCGCCGTCTCTTAACCTGTTAACCGTGAATGCAATGGCCGCTGCGGATTCGGTTCTTGTGCCGCTGCAATGCGAGTTTTTCGCCCTCGAAGGGTTATCGCAATTGATGCTGTCAATCCGCGAGGTCAAGCAGTCCCTGAATCCGCGCCTGAAAATACAGGGCATCGTATTAACCATGTATGATCGCCGCAACAACCTTTCGGCGCAGGTCGAGGAAGACGTGCGCCAGAACCTCGGCGATCTGGTTTATGAAACCATAATTCCCCGAAATATCCGCCTAAGCGAGGCCCCCTCGCATTCCATTCCCGCCCTGATTTACGATCATCGCAGCGCTGGCAGTCTGGCCTATCAAAAACTGGCAGCGGAACTTCTGGAACGCATGCAAGACACCATTGCGGCATAACCTAACAGATTGAAAAATATATAAAATGGCAAAAAAACCTGAGCGAAAAAATCTGGGCCGCGGCTTGTCTGCGCTGTTGGCGGACGTCAATCTGGACGAAAAAACGCCGCCGGCCTCTGCCGTAGGGCGCGCCGATTCCGAGGTGCCGATCGAAAAGGTCCACGCCAACCCCGATCAGCCCCGCCGCAGTTTTTCCGAAACCGATCTGGACGACCTCACCGCCTCGATTTCGGAAAAGGGCGTCATCCAGCCTCTTATCGTGCGTCCCGATCCCGGGCGTGCCGGCAATTACCAGATCGTCGCGGGTGAACGCCGGTGGCGCGCGGCGCAGCGGGCCAAGCTGCACACCATTCCGGTCCTCGTCCGCGACCTTTCCGACACCGAGGTTCTCGAACTCGCGATCATCGAAAACATCCAGCGCGCCGACCTCAACGCAGCAGAGGAAGCCGCCGGATACCGCCAGCTTATGGATCGTTTCGGTCATACGCAGGAAAAACTGGCCGAGGCATTGGGAAAATCCCGCAGCCACATTGCCAATTTGCTGCGTCTCCTAAATCTTCCGGCGGCGGTTCTCGATCTGCTGCGACAGGGGAAACTGTCCTCCGGCCACGCCCGCGCCCTGATCCCCGCCAAGGATCCGCTGGCCCTTGCCCGCATCGTTGTCGCCAAAGGTCTATCGGTTCGCCAGACGGAACAACTGGTCAAGGCAGGAAAAACCGCGACGAAAAAACGTGTGCTGAAACCGGCCAAAGACGCCGACACCAAGGCGATCGAGGGCGACTTGACTGCGCATCTTGGCCTGAAAGTCTCGATTGACCATAAATCCAACGGCGGCGGCGAACTGCGCCTCACATACACCGATCTCGACGAACTCGACGGGCTTTGCCGTCTGTTGTCACAATAATTCGCGCAAAATCGCGTTCAATAACGGCCGCCCTTTGTGCGTGACACGCAGGCGGCCGTTTTCATTGCGAACAAACCCGTCGTTTACCAGTAAATCCGTCCGGTTTTTGGTTAACGGTATCCCGCCCAGTTCGGTATACCGCCGCAGGTCGGCGCCTTCACTCAGGCGCAGCGACATCATCAGATATTCCGCCGCCTGTTCCCCGCGACTGACGACCTCGGACCCTTTACGGCCCCAGCCCGTGTTTTCCACGGTTTCCAGCCATTTTTCCGGGTTCGCCCAACCTTCCGTGGCCAGCTTCATCCCGTCCACCGTCACTCGCCCGTGCGCCCCCGGTCCGATTCCGGCATAGTCGCCATAGCGCCAGTAAACCAGATTGTGCCGGCTCTCCGCCCCCATGCGCGCGTGGTTCGATGTCTCATAGGCCCCCATCCCGAATCTGTCGCAAATTTCCTGTGTTTTCAGATACATGTCGGCGGCCAGATCGTCGGTCGGCAGGTCGCGCAACTTCCCGCGCGCGTATAAATCCCCGAACCGTGTCCCCGTCTCGATCGTCAACTGATACAGCGACAGGTGATCCACCGCCATCGCCAGCGCCTCGCGCAATTCCGCCTCCCAACCTGCCAGCGTCTGCCCCTGCCGGGCATAGATCAGATCAAACGAAACCCGCTCGAATTGCGCCCGCGCCACGTCGAAAGCCGCCCGCGCCTCGGCGACCGAGTGCATCCGCCCCAGCCGTCGCAAATCGGCGTCGTCCAGCGCCTGGATCCCCATGGAAATACGGTTAACGCCCGCCTCGGCATAGCCCTTGAACCGCCCCGCTTCGACCGAGGTCGGATTGGCCTCCAGCGAGACTTCCGCCCCCGCCTTCAAGCCCCAGACCGCATCAATCTCGTCTATCACCGCCGCCACGGTTTCCGGCGGCATCAGGCTTGGCGTTCCGCCACCGAAAAACACCGTATCCACCCGCCGGTCCGGCACCTCGGCAGCCGAGCGCCGTATATCTGCCAGCAGTGCCGCCCGCCAGCGCGTCTGGTCTGTTTCCCGTGAAACATGGCTGTTGAAATCGCAATAGGGGCATTTGTGCAGGCAAAACGGCCAATGGACATAGACCCCGAACCCGCCATGCCGCCAATCGCTCATCCCTTGAAGGCCGTCACTTCAATCTCGATCAGCATTTCCGGTTTGATCAGTCCGGCAATCACCATCGTTGCCGCCGGCCGGATGTCCCCCATCGCCGCGCCGAGCGCCGGAACAACCGCATCCACCAGCGCCGCATCCGCCACCGTATATTGCACCCGCACGATATCGGCCATGTCGAAACCGGCCTCCTCCAGAACGCCCGAGATCGTGGCAAAACAGTTCTCCGCCTGCGCCGCGATCCCTTCCGGCATCTTCATGGTGGTATAATCATACCCCGTCACACCGGAAACAAAGCACCAGCCACCCTTCACCACCGCCCGCGAATAGCCGAAGGCCTTTTCAAACGGCGAGCCGGTGGAAATCCGGCGTGTCATTCGAAACATCCGTCAACCAGCTTGCGAAACGCATCGGCACGGTGGCTGATCCTGTTCTTTTCCCAGCGGTCCATCTCGCCAAAGGTAATATTATACCCCTCCGGCTGGAACATCGGGTCGTAGCCGTGACCCTCCTCGCCCCGCATCGGCCAGACGCATTGCCCTTCGATCTTGCCCTCGAACACCTCGTCATGCCCGTCCGGCCAGGCCAGCACCAGCGTCGAACGGAACCGGCAGCGGCGCGGGAACGGCGCGTCCATCGCCTCCAGCCTGTCCCAGACCTTGCGCATCGCCATGGGAAAATCGCGCCCTTCCGGCGTTTCGGCCCAATCCGCCGTATACACCCCCGGCGCGCCGTCCAGCGCATCCACCTCGATCCCGCTGTCATCCGCCAGCGCCGGCAGGCCGGACGCCTGCGCCGCCGCATGGGCTTTCAGCCGCGCATTGCCGACGAAATTGTCCTCGGTTTCCTCCGGCACGGGCAGGCCCAGTTCGGAATTCGACGTGATTTCAATGCCATAAGGCTCAAGCAGCCGGACAATCTCCTCCAGCTTGCCTTGATTGTGCGTCGCGACCAGCAGCTTCGGTTCGGTGAATTTACGCATCGGCCACCGCTTTGTTCTGTGCCTGCACCAGTGCCGCAATACCTTCTTCGGCCAGATCCATCAGCTGGTCGAATTCGGCGCGCGAGAACGTCGCCCCCTCGGCAGATCCCTGCAATTCCACCAGCCCGCCGGCGCCGGTCATGACGAAATTCGCATCCGTGCCCGCGTCGCTGTCCTCCGGATAATCCAGATCCAGAACCGGCTGCCCCGCATAGATCCCGCAGGACACGGCGGCAATATTGTCGGTCAGCGGGTCGGATTTCACATCCCCCGCCTGCATCAGCTTGTTCACCGCCAGCCGCAGCGCCACCCATCCGCCGGTGATCGAAGCGCAGCGCGTGCCGCCGTCCGCCTGGATCACATCGCAATCGACGGTAATCTGCCGCTCGCCCAGGGCGTTGCGATCGACACCGGCCCGCAGGCTCCGCCCGATCAGCCGCTGGATTTCCTGTGTGCGGCCGGACTGCTTGCCCGCCGTTGCCTCGCGCCGCATCCGCGAACCGGTGGAACGCGGCAGCATCCCGTATTCCGCCGTCACCCAGCCAAGGCCCGAGTTGCGCAGAAACGGCGGCACCCGTGTTTCCAGCGAAGCGGTGCAAAGCACATGGGTATCGCCCATTTTGATCAGGCAGGACCCTTCGGCGTGCTTGGTGACGTTGGTTTCAATAACGATGTCGCGCATCGCGTCGGTGGCTCTGCCGGAAGGGCGCATGGTAATCTCCTGTTTGCTTTACAAGCGTCATAGCCAATGGCGGCGCTTGCGTCTATCCTTGCCGTTGACGCTGATCGCCGGAATACCTAGTTTTCCGGTAAAACGAGGCAGAACAATGAACGACACCACCCCGATTTCCGAACTTTCGGAGCGGAGCCGCGAGGTTTTCCGGCAGGTTGTCGAGTCCTATCTCGAAACCGGCGACCCTGTCGGCTCCCGCACCCTGACCCGCACATTGACCGAGAAAATATCGGCCGCCACCGTGCGCAACGTCATGCAGGATCTGGAGCTTCTCGGCTTGCTGGACTCGCCGCACACCTCGGCGGGGCGCATCCCGACCCATCGCGGCCTGCGCCTGTTCGTCGATGGTCTGTTGGAGGTCGGCACGATCCCCGCGCCCGAGCGTTCCGAGATCGAACGTTCGCTGGATTCCAACGAACCGGACATCGGCGGGCTGCTGGACAAGGCCGGCTCCATGTTGTCCGGCCTGACCCACGGTGCCAGCCTCGTTCTGGCACCGAAAACCGAATCGCCGATCAAACATCTGGAGTTCGTTTCGCTTTCCCCCGACCGCGCGCTGGTGGTTCTGGTCACCGCCGACGGTCAGGTGGAAAACCGCCTGTTCACCCCGCCTGCCGGTCTGACCCCCTCGGCCATGCGCGAGGCGGCGAATTTCCTGAACGCGGTGCTTGAGGGGCGCACGGTCTCCGAAATGCAAACCGTGGTCGCGCGCGAGATTGACGCGCGGCGGCAGGAACTGGACACATTGGCACAAAACCTGATCGAGGACGGCCTCGCCATCTGGGTTGACGAACAGGACGGCCGCGACCGTCTGATCGTGCGTGGCCGCGCGAATCTGCTGGACGAGGGCACCTCGGATGCCGATCTGGAACGGGTCCGCCAGCTGTTCGACGACCTTGAACGCAAGCGCGATCTGGCCCATTTGCTGGATCTGACCGAGGGCGGCGACGGTGTGCGGGTTTTTATCGGCTCTGAAAACAAACTTTTCTCTCTTTCGGGTTCCTCTTTGGTGGTTTCTCCCTATATGAATGCCGAGCGAAAAATTATTGGCGCGATTGGCGTTATCGGACCGACGCGGCTGAATTATGCCCGCATCGTTCCGATTGTCGATTATACCGCGCAACTGGTGGGCCGTCTGGTATCCCGCCGGTCATGAACCGAAGGTAGCAAGATGAACGACGACAAAGAAAACATGTTTCTGGACGATATCGACGAACCGGAAGAAGACCTCGAAGAGGAGCCGGCCGAACTGGACGAGGATCCCCTCGCCATGCCGGATTTCGACCAGGTCATAAAAGAGCGCGACGATCTGAAAGACCGGTTGTTGCGCGCTTTTGCCGAAACCGAAAACATCCGCAAACGTGCCGAACGCGATCGCCGCGAGGCGGAGCTTTACGGCGGCACCAAACTGGCGCGCGACCTGTTGTCCGTGCAGGATAATCTGGAACGGGCGCTGGGGAATATCGGTGACGACCTGCGCGAAAAACACGGCGCGCTGGTCGAGGGTCTGGAACTGACGTTGCGCGAACTTCTGTCGGTTTTCGAAAAACACAAGATCACCAAAATCGCGCCGGAAATCGGTGACCGGTTTGATCCGAAACTGCATCAGGCCATGTTCGAGGCGCCGGTGCCGAACACCGTCAAAGGCGCGATCATTCAGGTCATGGCCCCCGGCTTTGCCATCGGTGACCGCCTGTTGCGCGCCGCACAAGTCGGGGTTTCGTCCAACGTAAACTCGCCTAAACCGGCGAGCGGAGATGCAGAAAAACCGGCGGAAACCTGATAGAGAACTTTTCCGATACTGCACTGTATTTTCACGAAAAAACCGGGGTGTTGCCCATGGGCAATTTTCCGGTTTTCTGTTTCAGGGCTTGAATTCCCTTGTGCCGAGCGCCGCCGCCAGCGAGGTTTGCGCCGATCCGGGCCGAAGCGGTTTCTGCTGGTTTTCCGAGGGCGCCCAACCGGTCAGGAAGATCACCTCGAACGTGGCGTTGATACGGTCGCCGGTGGAAAAGTTCCGCCGGTAAACCTCCATCGCGCGTTCCAGTGTTTTTCGCCGCATCGGCGTTTTCCGTCGTGTCGGCATCACATTGGTTTCGCCCATGGCGCGCAGGTCGTGCATCAGGTCCAGCGGGGTTTCGTAGGTGACATTCAGCACCACCGAATCCGCCACCGGCAATGCCAGCCCCGCCCGCTGGATCAAGGCGCCCAACTCGCGGATTTCCCCCATCGGCGCGACGCGGGGGGACAACCCGCCCTCGATTTCCGTTTCGGCCTCGGCCAGCGCGGCGCGCAGTTCATTCAGGGTCTGCCCGCCGAACATCGCGGCAATCATCAGCCCGTCGGGCCGCAACGCGCGCCGCATTTGCACCAGTTGCCCGACCGGATCATTGGCCCAGTGCAGCGCCAGCGCGTGTATAACAACGTCAAATGCGCCAGGGTCGAGTGGCAGAATATCGTCATCCGGCGCCGTCACCATATTCGGCAATCCGAGGGTTCCTGCCCATAAATCCGCCCTTGGCCCGACAATTGCCGCGTCGATAAACGGTTTCTTAACTTCCATGAGTCTTTCATGGACATGTTCGGCGATCTCGCGATGCAAAAAATCGCCGTCTCGACCGATGCCGGCGGCCCGTATCCGGCGCTGGCCAAGTAAATTGTGATCGAACAGGAGCGGCGGTGACTGCATTTTCAAGATTCCCTTCGCCAAGGCAGATAAACCTCCTTGCTGCCAAGGGGAAGGCTTTGCTTGACGGAATTTACCCGCCGCGCTGTATGACCTGTCAGGAAACGACACAGCAGGGGGCCAGCCTTTGTTCGGATTGCTGGTCGGAAACCGCATTTATCAGCGGCGCGGTTTGCGATCGTTGCGGCACGCCCTTGCCCGGTGATCCGGCGCCGGACCTGTGGTGTGATTCCTGTCTGGCGCAACCGCCGGAATGGGACCACGGGCGGGCGGCGGTAGTGTATCGCGGCGCGGGCCGGCGGGCCGTGCTGGCGTTCAAACATGGCGACCGACTGGACATGACCCGCCCGCTGGCCGGCTGGCTGGCGCGGGCGGGGCCGAATCTGTTGGTGCATGCGGATGTGATCGTGCCGGTGCCGCTGCATCGCACCCGGCTGTTCCGGCGCAAATACAACCAGTCGGCGGAACTGGCGCGGCATCTGGGGCGGATGGCGGGTGTTGCGGTCGTGCCGGATCTGCTGCTGCGAACGCGGGCAACCAAGGCGCAGGAGGGGATGACGCGCGCGGAACGACGGGACAACCAGTCCGGCGCTTTTGCCCTGAACCGGCGGCACGGGGTGGCGGGAAAACAGGTGGTGCTGGTGGACGATGTCATGACCTCGGGCGCGACGTTGTCGGCTTGTGCTGCGGTGTTGCGCGATGCCGGTGCGACGCAGATTGACGCGCTGGTTCTGGCACGAGTTGCGCGCGGGGAATAAGGGGCTATATATTCAGCCAAACGTATATCTGGAGTCTGCGATGAAACCCGTCGAAATCTATACCACGCCGATCTGCGGCTTTTGCACTGCCGCAAAAAACCTGTTGAAAAAGAAAGGCGTTGAATTCACCGAAATCGACGTCATGCGGGCGCCGGACCGCCGGACCGAAATGACGCAGCGGTCCAATGGCGGCCGCACCGTGCCGCAAATTTTCATTGACGGCACGCCGATCGGTGGCTGTGACGAGTTGTTTGATCTGGAATATGACGGGCAGCTTGACCGGATGCTGGCCACGGGATGATTCTGAAAACCGCCCTTGTGCAGATGACTTCGGGTAATGATCCCGCGGCGAACCTGACGCGGGCCGAGGGGCTGATCCGGCAGGCGGCGGCGGGCGGTGCGCGGTTTGTGCTGACGCCGGAAACCACCAACATCATCTCCGCCAGCCGCAAACAGCAGGCGGAGGTTTTGCAGGTCGAGGCCGCCGACCCGACGCTGGCGCGGCTGCGTGCACTGGCGGCGGAACTGGGGATCACCCTGCTGATCGGCTCGCTGGGCCTGAAAACCGGCGATGCGGACGGGCGGTTCGCCAACCGGTCGTTTCTGGTCGGACCGTCGGGCGATATTCTGGCGCGCTATGACAAAATCCACATGTTCGATGTCGATCTGGGCAATGGCGAGAGCTATCGCGAGAGCGCGGCCTACCGGCCCGGGGATCGGGCCGTGGTGGCGGATGCGGGTTTTGCCAATGTCGGGTTGACCATTTGTTACGACATGCGCTTTCCGGCGCTGTTCCGGTCGCTGGCCACGGCGGGGGCGAAGATCCTGACGGCGCCGGCGGCCTTTACCGTGCCGACCGGGCGGGCGCACTGGCACGCGCTGTTGCGCGCGCGGGCGATCGAGAACGGCTGTTTCGTGCTGGCACCGGCGCAATGTGGCACCCATGCGGATGGCGGTGCGCCGCAACGGAAAACCTACGGGCATTCGCTGGCGATCTCGCCCTGGGGCGAGGTTCTGGCGGATGGCGGCGACGGCGAAGGCGTGACTTTTGTCGATTTAGACCTTAACGATGTGGAAACCGCGCGGGCGAAAATCCCGTCGCTGAAACACAGCCGCGTATTCGCACCGCCCGAGGGACCATGACCGACAGCCTGCAAAACGATCCGCTCGCCATTGCCCTGTTCAGCGAGATTTCCGCCGCCGACCAGATGGCGCGCACCCGTTTCGGGCGGGCGCTGCCCAAGGGGATGGAGCTGTCGCATTTCAGCGTGCTGAACCATTTCGCGCGGCTGGGGGGCGAGAAGACTCCGGCGCAACTGGCGCGGATTTTCCATGTGACCAAGGGGGCGATGACCAATACGCTGTCGAAGCTGGAGGCCTCGGGCTATATCCATGTGCGGCCGGACTGGGACGATGCGCGGCGCAAGTTCGTGTCGATCTCGCCCGCCGGAATCGCCGCGCGGGACGAGGCGGTGCGGGCCATCGCGCCGGTGTTCGACGACGTGATGGAGAGCCTCGGGCCGGAGAAAATCCGCGCGGTGCTGCCGGTTTTGCGGGAGCTGCGGACGTTTCTGTCTAGG
>CAZDLV010000054.1:0-12411 GCA_964506345.1 uncultured Rhodobacterales bacterium
GTGTTCCAGTGGAACTGGTCCTGCTCGTATCCGATGTCGCGGATGCAATCGCGGGCAATCTGTCCGATCCGGCCCATATAATCCTTCAACCGTTCCTGATCCGACAGGCCGACCTCGCCGCCAACCACGACCATGCCGCTGGTCACGAAGGTCTCGCAGGCGACGCGGGCGGTGGCTTCCTCGGTCAGGAACGCATCGAGGACGGCATCCGAAATCCGGTCGCAGACTTTGTCGGGGTGGCCCTCGGATACGGATTCCGAGGTGAATACATAGTTATGACGAGCCATTATGGCCTCCTTTGCGGGAACAACGCATTTGTTTCTCTAGATGAATCAGGGTTGCGACGTCAACGGAAATGCCCCGATTTCGACGCGCGCACGACGGTTTGCCCGTGTTTCAGGGCGAATTGCCAACCCGTTTTCTTCTAAGCCGGAAAAGTTGCAATATCGCTAATGCCGCCAACAGGCCGCCGACGGGCCAGTCACCGGTGCGGCTATAGATTGTCGGTTCCAACGGGGCGGGCAACACCGCATCCACGGCTCCGGCGACACCCAGCGGCAGTATTTTGAGGATGCGCCCATAGGGATCCGTCACCACCGAAACGCCGGTGTTGGCGACCCGCACCAGCGGCAAGCCCTGCTCGATCGCCCGAACCCGCGCCTGCGCCAGATGTTGATACGGCCCGCTGAACTTGCCGAACCACGCGTCGTTGGTGATCTGCAACAACCACTGCGGCCGCGGGCCGGTGCGCGGGATGTCCTGCGCGAAAATCGCCTCGTAACAAATCAGCGGTAAAAACGGCGGCACCTTTTGTGTGCCGATCAATTGCGCCCGCTGCCCAGCCGTAAAACCGTTTCCGGTAAGCGCGGTCAGGGAATCGATGCCAAGACGCCAAATCAGGCCGGACAACGGAATATATTCACCGAACGGGACCAGATGCTGTTTGTCGTAAACAGCAGAAATTTCACCGGACGGATCAAGCATATACAGCGAATTATACCAGTTGTTCGCCGCATCCACCCGCCGCGCACCAAAAACGACGCGCGCACCCTTTGCCGCAACGGTCATCCGCATCAACAAATCACGGCGCGCCGCAGGAATGAACGGCACAGCAGCCTCGGGCCAGATCACCAGATCGGGTTGCGGGCCGCCGTCCCCGGCGGTCAGCGCCAACTGGCGTTCAAAAAACACCGGCATGAACTCCGGCAGCCACTTCAGTTCCTGCGCCGCATTCGGCTGCACCAGCCGGACGGTAAACGGTTCGGCCCGTGGCGACACCGGTTGCGACAGGCGCACCATACCGCCGGCCCACATAGCCACCAGAATAGCCGCACCGGAAAGCGCCGCCACGCCGCGCCGCCGCAAACCTCCGTCAACCAGCAGCAGTATCGACACCAGCGTCAGAAACCCCACCCCCGGCACACCGATCACCGACGCCGCCTGCATCAGCGGCGTATCAACCCAGCCATAGCCGATCAACGCCCACGGAAATCCTGTGAACAGATACGACCGCGCCAGTTCCAGCGCGGTCCAGAAAACCGCAAATAACAACAGATTGCCACGCTGCGCCAATCCGAACGCAACCGCCCAGAACACCGCCAGACCCGCGGCCATGAAAAACAGGGCAAACGGCGCCATCCAGCCCTGTGACGCGGCATCGACCATGAACGGCTCCACCAGCCACGACAGCGTCAAACCGAAATAGGCCAGCCCGGCAAGCCAGCCCAGCAACGCCGCACGACGCGCGCTCGTTGCGCCGGATTGCACCCGGAACAACACAGGGATGGCGATAAAAAAGGCCGCCGGAAACGACCATGGCGCCTGCACAAGGCCCAGCGCTGCACCGCCGCTGAAGGCCATCAACATCTGGCGCTTGCCGGTCAGACCAGCCAGTTTTTCGGGGACAGTCACAACATCATTCCGCAGCGTGATCCCGCTGCCGCCAGCCCGACAGGCGCACGCGCAACCGTTTTATGCGCCGCGGATCCGCATCCACCACTTCGTATTCATTGCCGCTGGCGTCACGTATGCATTCACCGCGTGACGGAACCCGCCCCGTCAACATGAAAACCAGCCCGCCGAGCGTCTCGACATCCTCGTCCAGATCGTCGGGCAGCAAATCGACCCCCGCCGCAGTCTCGAATTCGTCAAGCGGCGTGCTGGCCTGCGCCAGAAACACCGAGGGCGCCTCCTCGGACCACATCTGCGCCTCTTCCTCGTCATGTTCGTCGGCGATCTCGCCAACAATCTGTTCGATCAGATCCTCGATCGTGACCAGCCCGTCCACGCCGCCATATTCATCGATCACCAACGCCATATGAATCCGCTGGGTCTGCATTTTCTGCAACAACGCCCCGATCGGCATCGAGGGCGGCACATACAACAACGGCCTGATTTCGGATTTCAGGTCAAACCCCTTGGTCGCCCCGAACCCGTGGTCCAGCGCCAGATCCTTCAGGTGGATCAAGCCCACCGGATTGTCGAGGGTCTCGTCATATACCGGCAACCGGCTGTAGGTCGATTCGCGAAAGGTCTGCACCAGTTCCTGCAAGGTGGCGTCATCGGGGACAGCAACGATATTGGCAATCGGCACCGCGACATCCTCGACTCGCAAGGCGTTCATCCGGCGGATGTTCACCAGCATCTCGCGCGTGCCGGTCATGCCTGCCGCCGCCGCGCCGGGATCCTCGGTGGTCGGGGTCGGTGCCGCACCCAGTATCCGCGCCAGAAACCCGGTCCTGCTGTGCGTGTCCCGACCGATATGTCGCTGCGCGCGCCGCGCCGCGCCAGAATCTCCGTCCGTTA
Organism: uncultured Rhodobacterales bacterium; assembly: GCA_964506345.1. Taxonomy (GTDB): domain Bacteria; phylum Pseudomonadota; class Alphaproteobacteria; order Rhodobacterales; family Rhodobacteraceae; genus NORP23. The sequence goes on from CAZDLV010000054.1 coordinate 2,806, forward strand.
TGTCGCCCATGGCTCCTTAATCCTTGATGTCGCGCCGGAATATGCCCGCGCCCCTAATATGGGTTCTTCACCCCCATGCTTGCAAGAGCCTTGATTTCCAGCCCCTCCATCACCGCTGCCTGAATGTCGTCCAGATGATCGTATCCCAGCAAATGCAGGCATCCATGAACCACCAGATGACAGACATGATCGGCCATCGGCACACCTTTTTCCGCCGCCTCGCGTTCGCAGGTATCAAAGGCAATGGCAATATCCCCCAGACCGGGGTCCGGCCCGCAACTGTCTGGAATAGCGGGTGGAATTCCGGTTTCAGGATCAGGGAGCAAATCGAAGGCAGGCCACGACAACACATTTGTCGCCGCCCCCTTGTCGCGAAACGCGGCGTTAAGGCCGGCAATCCGCGCATCCGAACATCCCATCACGCAAATTTCATAATCCGCACCGGAAATTCCGGCAACGCCCAGTGCTTCGACCACGGCCCTGCCCGCCAATCCGTCCAGATCAAGCGCCCGCCACCTGTCATCCTCGATCACGACGTCAACGTCAGTCATGAATCTGCCCGTCGGCCTCGTAGGCCTCGATGATCCGCGCCACCATCGGATGGCGCACAACGTCCCCGGCGGTAAATCGGGTAAAGCCGATCCCCTCGACGCGGCGCAATACCCGCTCGGCCTCGACCAGACCCGATGTGACGCCCCGCGGCAGGTCCGATTGCGTCATATCGCCGGTGATCGCCATGCGGCTGCCCTCGCCCAGACGTGTCAGGAACATTTTCATCTGGATGGTGGTGGCGTTCTGCGCCTCGTCCAGAACCACAAACGCATTCGACAAGGTGCGTCCGCGCATGAATGCCAGCGGCGCGATCTCGATCTGCTTTTCCTCTATCAGCCTGGCCACCTGCTTTGCCGGCAGAAAATCGTTCAGCGCATCATAAAGCGGCTGCATATAGGGATCGACCTTTTCCTTCATATCCCCGGGCAAAAAACCCAGCCGCTCGCCCGCCTCGACAGCAGGGCGGCTCAGGATAATCCGGTCCACATGTCCTTCGATGAAATTCGAAACGGCCGCCGCCACCGCCAGATAGGTTTTGCCGGTCCCGGCCGGTCCCAACCCGAACACAAGCTGGCGCGAAAGCAATGATTTGACATAAGCCTTTTGCGCGGGCGAGCGCGGCTCCACCACCCGTTTCCGCGTCCGGATCTCGATCCGGTCACCGTGAAACATCTCGATCTGGTCCCCGTCGCGCGGGGTATCGAATACCTCCTGCGGCATACGGATCACCGCATCGACATCGCCTTGCGACAACGGTCGCCCCTGCTCGAGCCGTGCATAAATGCCGCGCAAGACCATTTCGGCCTGCTGGCGGGCCTGCGGTGCGCCCGTCACGGTAATCCGGTTGCCGACATGGGTAATTCCGGTTCCGGTCGCCACCTCGATCCTGGCAAGGTTCCCGCCCAGTTCACCGCATAAATCGATCAAAAAACGGTTGTTCGGAAATTCCAGAGTCGTTTCCGCCGGTGTCGATGACACCTCTGCGCCAGAAAGTTCGGTTAAAGCCAAATGCCCGCCAGTTCCAAGAGGTTTCCGTTAGCCCCATCGTGCCTGATCACCGGCATCGGGGCAAGAGGAAATCCCCGTTACCCCGCGCTGGCCGTGCCAAGGAACGTCCGGTTGAAATTGATAGTCGAATACGGCACGGCCCCCGGGCGACAGACCGGCTTGCCATCCGGCCCGAAGCGCGGCGTCATATATCCTTCGACCCCGTCATCGATAACCCAGTGGTCGCAACCATCGCCATCAACCCAGATACCGGCATTCATCCGCACAAGCGAATCGCTGTCGATACCGCTGTCGGTATTCGTCGGCCCGCCCAGTCCGCAACCCGCCAGGACCGCCGAAAACAGCACGACGGTATTGATTGTTGTTACTCTGATCGCCATCGTTTTTCCTACTCGCACAATACTTCGACACGCCGGTTCCGGCGTCTGCCGGCCTCGGTATCGTTCGAGGCAATCGGTTGCAGCTCGCCATACGGCTGCACCATGGTCTGTGCGCCCAGTTGCGTCGCAATCGCCGCCACCGCCTCGGCCCGCGCACGCGACAAATCGAAATTGTAATACAACGAACCGACACTGTCGGTATGGCCGTTAATGATAAACGAGGACGTTCCCTGCGACATCACCGTGGTGAAATAGCGCCGCAGCCGTTTGACCGCGTCCGGTGTCAACGTGGATTCGGCGGTTTTGAACAGGATGTCATCCGGAAATTCCATACAGATATCGGTGGATCGCCCGCAAACCGGCTTGCCGTCACGATCCAGCCGCGGCGACATCAGCCCCTCGACTCCCAGATCCAGCACCCAGTGTTCGCACCCGCCGGGATCAACCCAGATTGCGGCCAGATAGCTGCCGGTTTCCTCCGCCTGGGTTTCAGCCGGCAGCAGAACGCTCCATATGCTGAACATCAGCAGCTTGAAAAAATATCTCATTACTCAATTCCTGACTCAATAACATCGGTGCTTTCGTCCGAATTGCACAATTATTATACAAAAAGTCCTGATTTCGCAACAATTCTTCCCCCGCCCGAAACCCGCGCTGCACCTGCACAGCTATTCACAATTATTTCACCGCTCCGGAAAGGGAGTTCCTTTCCGCGCCATCAATCCTGACTTGCAGAATTTTACCAACGTTGGTGGAATCCAGTTGGCAATGCACTGCATGTAGATAGGGTGACTTGCCAACCATCTGCCCCGCCTCGCGTCCGGATTTTTCGAACAACACCGGTAAAACCTTCCCGACCATGGATTTCTGGAAATCCATCTGGTGATCCGTCAGCATTGCCTGAAGCCGCGCCAGACGCTCCGACTTCACCTCCTCGGACACATGCGCACGGTCCGCCGCCGGCGTCCCCGGCCGCGCCGAATACTTGAAGCTGAACGCCTGCGCATAACGCACCTCGGCGCACAGATCGAGCGTCGCCTGGAAATCCGCCTCGTCCTCGCCCGGAAACCCGACGATAAAATCGCCCGAGAGCGCAATATCCGGCCGCGCCGCGCGGATCCGTTCCAGCAGGCGCAGGTATTCCTCGGCCGTATGGTGCCGGTTCATCGCCTTCAGCACCGTGTCCGACCCCGACTGCACCGGCAGATGCAGATAGGGCATCAGCTTGTCCACCTCGCCAAAGGCCCCGATCAGGTCGTCGCCCATGTCGTTGGGGTGCGAGGTGGTGAACCGGATCCGTTCCAGCCCGTCGATCCTCGCCATCTCGCGGATCAGCTTCGCCAGCCGCCAGCCATCGGCCTCGTAGGCGTTCACATTCTGCCCCAGCAGCGTTACCTCGACCACGCCGCGCTCCACCAGATCGCGGGCCTCGGCCAGCAGCCGTTCGGGCGGGCGCGAGACCTCGGCCCCGCGGGTATAGGGCACCACGCAGAAGGCGCAAAACTTGTCGCACCCCTCCTGCACCGTCAGAAACGCGGAAGGGGCACGGCGCGCTTTCGGGCCGCGCGGCAGATGGTCGAACTTGTCTTCCTCGGGGAAATCGGTGTCTATCACCTTGGCGCCGTTATCCGTCCGCTGCACCATATCGGGCAGCCGGTGATAGGCCTGCGGCCCGACCACCAGATCGACCAGCGGCTGGCGGCGCATGATCTCCTCGCCCTCGGCCTGCGCCACACATCCGGCGACCCCGATCTTCAGATCCGGCTTCGCCTCCTTCAGCTTGCGATAGCGCCCCAGCTCGGAATAGACCTTCTCGGCCGCTTTCTCGCGGATGTGGCAGGTGTTGAGCAGGATCATATCCGCCTCGTCCGGCGTTTCCACCGTCTCGAACCCGTCGGCGCCCAGCGCATCGACCATGCGTTCGCTGTCATAGACATTCATCTGGCAGCCATAGGTCTTGACGAACAGTTTCTTGGTATCGGACATGAATCGGCCTTTTGATCGCGGCGAGTCCCCCTCGCGCCGCCCGTTTACATCTTTGCACATAGCGGCGCAATCCATGCGGTTTCGGCTTCCCGTGCGGCGGGGGGATTGCTAATGTGCCGGCAAACGTCAGGAAACCGACCGATGCCGCACACGGAACTCGAACAATTCCTCCGCCAGAAGGCGGCCAGCCTGCCCGCCCCGATCGCGGTGATTCTGGCCGAGGACAACATCGAACTCGAAAGCACTGTCCGACACCATCGCAACCTTGGCTTCCCGACAATCATTGTGGTTGGCGAAGTGGCGGAACTCCCCCTCGCCGAAGGCCTGCACACCCTGCCCGCCCGCCTAGACACAATAAACGACTCGGTGAGCGTGCTGAACATGGTTATCAAGGCCAACCCCGGTAAATGGATTGCCTATGCCTTCAATGCCGAATACCTGTTCTTCCCCCATTGCGAGACCCGTTCGATCAGGGATGCCGTCGCTTTTATGGAAGAAGAGCGTCGCACGTCCGTCTTCACCTATGCCATCGACCTGTATCCGCAAGACCTGTCAGCCCATCGGGCCGGTGTGGACCTCGGCAGCGCCCATTTTGACCGCAGCGGCTACTACGGGCTGGAACATCACGACGGACCGGACGTTCAGGAACGCCAGTTCGACATCTTCGGCGGCCTGCGCTGGCGATTCGAGGAACACATTCCGTGGGACCGCCGCCGCATCGACCGTGTCAGCCTGTTCAAAGCCGAAGCCGGGCTGGAGATCGGCGCGGATTTACGCCTGAACAACCCCGAAATGAACACCATATCGTGCGAATGGCACAACAACATGACCATGGCCGTCCTGTCGTTCCGCGTCGCCAAAGTCCTGATGCACAACCCCGGATCGGCCGACGCGATCGACAGTTTCACATGGGGCGGCAGCCGCAAATTCGACTGGACCTCGCAACAACTTCTGGAACTGGGGTTCATGGAAACGGGGCAATGGTTCTGATGTCCGGCGACCATCACAAACTGAATCTGTCGGCGGGCATGGCATCGGTCACAGTGGCGAGCATCCTTGTCGGGGTGAAACTCTGGGCGCTCGGCCTGACCGGCTCGCTGTCGATCGCCGCCAGCCTGACCGACAGCGCGCTGGACCTGATCGTCTCGCTGACCGGCCTGTTGGCGATCATCTACGCCAACCGCCCGGCAGATGACGACCACGCCTTCGGCCACACCTCGGCCGAGGACCTCGCGGCGCTGGCGCAAGCCCTGCTGGTCAGCGTCTCGGGCGTCGCCATCCTGTGGAGCGCACTGGGTCGCCTGCTGTCACCTGCCCCGCCGGACCTGAGCGCCGAGGGGCCGGGAATCATCGCCATGATCATCGCCATCGCGATCACCGGCGCACTGGTCGTATGGCAACGGCGCGTTGCGGCAAAGACCGGCAACAAGGTCGTGGCGGCGGACAGCCTGCACTATCTGTCGGACTTTCTGCCCAACGTCGGCGCCATCGTGGCACTGATTGCCTCGTCTGCCTTCGGCATCACCAGTATCGACTCGATCATCGCCGCCGCCGCCGCGCTGTTTCTGCTGTTCAGCGCGTTTCGCATCGGAAAGGGCGCGTTCGACGCCCTGATGGACCGCCGCGCCGCGCCGGAAACCATCGCACAAGTGTCGGCCATCATCGAAACATGGCCCGGCGTGCTGGGCTTTCACGACCTCAAAACCCGCACGGCCGGCAACAAGGTTTTCGTGCAGGTGCATATCGAACTTGACCCCGACCAGACGCTGTATCAGGCACACGGCATCGGCGCCGGCCTGAAACACGCCATCCTGAACACTATCCCCAATTCCGACGTGCTGATCCACAAGGATCCGGCCGGCGATCCGCTATCACCAAACCGGACAACATAGCGGCGGCGTCGGAATTCGTTGGAACGGTCCGGATTTCGAGTATTTTCGCAAAAAAGACGCAGAGTTTATCCCAGCCCCCGCCCTTTCAGCAGGGCATCGACCTTCGGCATGGACCCGCGAAAGGCCAGATACAGTTCTGCCGCGTCGCGTGATCCGCCGGCGGTGTAGATATGTTCGGCCAGCCGCGCCGCCGTTTCGGGGTCGAAGGGATCGCCCGCCTCGCGAAATGCCTCGAAAGCGTCGGCGTCCATGACCTCGGACCACATATAGGAGTAGTAGCCGCTGGAATAGCCGTCGCCGGAAAACACATGCGCGAAATGCGGGGTGGCATGACGCATGGTGATCGCGGCGGGCATACCGAGGCGCTCCAGCGTGGCCGCCTGCGCCGCCAGCGGGTCCTTTGGCGCCGGACCGTCGTGGAAATCCAGATCGACAAGGGCCGAGGCGGTATATTCCACCGTCGCGAACCCCTGATCGAAATTTTCGGCCGCCAGCAGTTTGTCCAGCAGATCCTGCGGCATCGGCGCACCGGTTTCCGCATGCAAGGCGAATTTTGACAGCACCTGCGGCTCGCTCAGCCAGTGTTCGTAAAGCTGGCTGGGCAGTTCGACAAAATCGCGTGCAACCGATGTGCCTGAGATAAACGCATAGGTCACATCCGACATCAGCGAGTGCAGCGCGTGGCCGAATTCGTGAAACAGGGTGCGGGCGTCGTCGAAGGTCAGCAAGGCCGCCTCGCCCGCCGGCGGTTTGGCAAAATTGCAGACGTTGACGGTGATCGGGCGGACCTCGCCGTCCAGTTTCGACTGCGGGCGGAAACGCGAGCACCATGCGCCGGAGCGCTTGCCGGCGCGGGCGAAATAATCGCCGATGAATACGCCGATATGGCGGTCGCCTTTGCGGACCTCCCACGCGCGCGCGTCTGCATGGTAAAGCGGCACGTCGAGCGGTTCGAACGACAGGCCGAACAGCCGCCCCGCCACGTCGAAAGCGGCGGCGATCATGTTGTCGAGTTGCAAATACGGCTTGATTTCCGCCTCGTCGAGGTCATGCTCGGCCTTTTGCAGTTTCGCCGCATAGAACCGCCAGTCCCACGGGGCCAGCGCGTCGTTTATACCGTCGCTGTGCAGCAATTCGGTCAGCTTCGCCGCATCCCGCTCCGCTGCGGCCTTCGCCGGTTCCCAGACCGCCATCAGCAGATCGCGCACCGCCTCCGGCGTTTTGGCCATCTCGTTATCCAGCTTGAAGGCAGCGAAGGAGTCGAAACCCAGCAGCTTCGCCCGTTCCTCGCGCAGGACCAGCGTTTCGGCAACGATAGCGAGGGTGTCGGTCTCGCCGCCGTTCGCGCCACGCGCAACCCATGCGTTGAAGGCCCGCTGGCGCAGGTCGCGACGGGTGGAATTCTGCAGAAACGGCACGATCAGCGAGCGTGACAGGGTGACGACATACCCGTCCCGCCCGCGGTCCTTCGCGGCCTGCCGCATCGCCGCCACCAGCGCGGCGGGCAAACCGTCCAGGTCGCCTTCCTCCAGCAGCATTTCCCAGTTCTTTTCATCCGCCAGCACGTTTTGCGAGAACGCGGTGCCCAGCGTCGCCAGTCGTTGCATGATCTCTTTGAGCCGCGCACGGGCCGCCGGTTCCAGCGCCGCACCGGCACGCACGAACATGCGGTGGTAAAGCTCCAGAACCCGCACCTGCTCGGCTGTCAGGTCCAGCGTTTCGCGGTTTTGAAACAGCGCATCCACCCGCGCGAACAGATCGGCATTCATCAGGGTTTCGGCGGAAAACGCCGCTAATTTCGGGGAAAGGTCCCGCTGCAACGCCTCGCGCGCCTCGTTGCTGTCGGCGCTGGCGAGGTTGAAGAACACGCCCGCCACCCGTTCCAGCGTGCCCTCCGCGCGTTCCATCGCCTCGATGGTATTGGCGAAATCCGGCGCGGCGGGATCGGCAGCAATCGCGTCGAGTGCGGTGCGCGCTTCGGCAAAGGCCGCTTCGAACGCGGGGGCGAAATCCGCGTCCTTGATCCGGTCGAAAGGCGGCAGTCCAAACGGCGTGTCCCACGCCTGCAACAAAGGGTTCATCGGGGTTCCTTAATAGGTGTTTTTCTCGTCGGGGAAACTGCGCGCCTTCACTTCTTCGGCATAGGTGCGCACGGCCCGTTCGATTCCGTCGCCCAGATCACCGTAAACCTTGACGAATTTCGGCGGTGTCGGGTTCAGGCCCAGCATATCCTCCAGCACCAGAATCTGGCCGTCGCATTCGGCCGAGGCGCCGATGCCGATGGTCGGAATGTCGATCTGCTTGCTGATCTTTGCCGCCAACGGCTCCACCATGCCCTCCAGCACCACGGCAAAGGCACCGGCGTCGGCCACAGCCTTGGCATCGGCCTCGTGCGCGGGCCATGTGTCCTGATCGCGGCCCTGCGTCTTGAAGCCGCCCATGACGTGGCTCGATTGCGGGGTCAGGCCGATATGTGCCATCACCGGAATGCCGCGTTCCACCAGAAACCGGATGGTTTCGGCCATGCGCGCGCCGCCCTCCAGCTTCACCGCGCCGCAGCCGGTTTCCTTCATCACCTGCGCCGCGTTGCGGAACGCCATCTGCGGGCTTTCCTCGTAGGTGCCGAAGGGCAGGTCCACCACGATCAGCGCCCGTTCGGTGCCGCGCACCACGGCGCGCCCGTGCATGATCATCAGGTCCAGCGGCACGCCGATGGTCGAATCCATCCCGTGCATCACCATGCCCAGCGAATCGCCAACCAGAATGAAATCGGCATATTTGTCGACGATCGCCGCCGTATGCGCATGATAGGAAGTCAGCGAGACGATCGCCTCGCCGCCCTTGCGATTGCGGATTTGCGGCACGGTAATGCGGCGGACGGTTTTCTGCACACTCATTTTCAGGCTCCTGCGTCGGGGTTCAGCACATGCTGGTCGATTAACAATACATCACCGAATGCCACGGCCAGCAAGGCCACAACCGGACGGGTGATTTCGCCCGTTACCGGTTCCAGCGTTTCGGCATCGCACAGGTCCACGCCCCTGATATCGGCGCGCGGTTCTGCCGCGATGGTTTTCGTGATGAATTCCTGCAGTTCTTCGGCGCTCGCCCCGTCCCTGCAACGCTCCGCCGCCGCGAACAGCGCGCGGGACAACACAACCGCCGCCACGCGATCCTCTGCGCCCAGACGGACATTGCGCGAGGACATGGCCAACCCGTCAGCCTCGCGCACTGTCGGCACGCCGACGATTTCAACGGGAAAGTCGAGGTCCTTTACCATCCGGCGGATCACCTGCAACTGCTGGAAATCCTTTTCGCCAAAAAATGCCAGATCGGGTTGCACGATGTTGAACAGCTTGGCCACCACGGTGGTTACGCCGCGAAAATGGCCGGGCCGCACGGCGCCGGTCAGCACTTTCGACAATTCGGTCACCTCGACAACCGTTTCGGCATCGGGGGCATACATTTCATCGACCGGGGGCATGAAAACCGCATCGACGCCACCCTGCCGGAACATCGCCATATCGCGGGCCTCGTCGCGCGGATAGGCCGCCAGATCCGCCGCCTCGCCGAACTGGGTCGGGTTGACGAACAGGCTGGCAACCACGGTATCGCCCCGCGCCCGCGCCGCCGCCACCAGCGCCATATGGCCCGCATGCAGAAAGCCCATCGTCGGCACCAGCGCGACCTCGCCGCCGCGCCGCGTTGACAGATAGTCACGCAAAGCGGACCTTGATCCGAACGTCTGCACCTGCAATTCCCCTTGTTCGCGATATGTTGCGGTGCAG
>CAZDLV010000055.1:0-12297 GCA_964506345.1 uncultured Rhodobacterales bacterium
ATCGGCATCAAGTCGCCGGCGGGCGTTAGCTGGGACCCCGTTTTCGATGCTACGGCGCCGGTGTTGCCGGGGTTTGCCGTGCCGCGCGAATTTGCATTGTAAACGGCGCCGACATTAGCTATCAATCAATCACTAACGGGATATTTGTATAGCGCTTTGAAATTCTGATGGAGTCATCTATGTCCAAGAAACGCGTATCCGGCAAGGTTCTATTCGGCATTGCCGGTCTGGGGCTTTCGCTCGTTGCGATTCCGTACGGGGCAGGGGCGACCACATTGCAACAGGCGTTGTCGCAAGCCTATCAAACCAACCCGTCGATCCAGTCGACGCGGGCCGGATTGCGGGCGCAGGACGAAAGTGTGGCGCAAGCCCGCGCCGGATTGCGCCCGTCACTAAGTGGATCGGTGACTGCTGCGCGAAACGGTTCGCTTGATCCCGGGGCGGGGGATCCGGTGGACAGTTTCCGCGCCTCGCTCAACGCGCGTCTTATGGTTTTTGATGGCGGGCGCACGCGCGATGCCATCGCAGCAGCGGAAAATTCCGTATATGCGACGCAAGCCAACTTGCGTGCCGCCGAACAGGGAATTCTGTTAAAGGCGGCGATTGCCTATCTGGATGTGCGGCGCGACCAGCAACTGTTGTCGCTGGCACGCAACAATGTGAAGGTGATCGAGCAACAGGTGCAGGCCACCAAAGACCGTTTTGCCGTTGGCGCTGTAACAAAAACCGAAGTGGCGCTGGCGCAGGCGCAATTGGCGGCGTCCAGAACCAAGCTGGCCGCCAGCACCGGCGCGCTGGCTTTGTCTACCGAGGTGTATCGCGCGGTGATTGGCGTGGCTCCGGTGAACCTGCAACCGCCGCCCGCCCTGCCTCATTTGCCGAAATCGACAGCCGAGGCGGAATCCATTGCCATGCGCGAGCATCCGGCGCTGATTGCGGCCCGTTTCAACGAAAAGGCGGCAGAATTCGACCTGTCGCGGGCACGGGCCGCGCGGATGCCGACTGTCGCATTGGCCGGCAGTATCGATTACTCCAATAGTACCGCCGTATTCGGCGGTGGTGAAAACACCAGCGCCAGTATTGCGCTGACTGGAAATATCCCGATCTATCAGGGCGGCGCGCTGTCCAGTGCCATGCGCTCGGCCGCCGAAATTCTGGCCAGCCGAAAGGCCGCGACGCAGAACACGATGCGAACCGTGCGCCAGTCAACGGCGTCTGCATGGGCCAATGTGCGGGTCGCGCGGGCCTCGATCACCGCAGCCAAGTTGCAAATCGAGGCGAACCGGATCGCCTATGACGGCATCAAGGAGGAAAACCGTCTGGGCGCGCGCACAACGCTGGACCTGCTGGATGCCGAACAGCGACTTTTGACCGCTAAATCCAATCTTGCGTCGATGCAGCGTGACGAATATGTCGCCGGTTACAATCTGTTGTCGGCAATGGGGCTGTTGACGGTCGAGAATCTGTCGCTGGGCATTCCGGCCTATGATCCGAATGTGCATTTCGACGCGGTTCGTAACGCACCGGTCTCGACATTTGCCGGCGGGCGGGTGCTGGATGCGATTGCAGACCGGTGGAAATAGCCGGCACGCGGTCTTTGTTTGATAACTGGTTGTCTTGAGCGTATATCTGTAACAGGGGCCTGTCCCCGAATGACACGACGTGAGGGCAAGGTGAGCGACACCGGAAAAACGGCCAATCAGGAAGATCTGGAATCTGTTCTGGATGCCATTCGCACGCTGGTGCGAAAAGAGGCGCGCAGCCGCATTGACGGCCGTCTGCTGGAAATGCCGGTGTTCGAACCGGAAAGAGTACTGGGCATAACCCCGGATACCCGCGACGGAGACACCCCGCCGGATGCCCCGCCCAGGCGCAAAATATTTGTGTTGCAACCGCATATGCGTGTGCATGATGCTGGTGATCGCGATGGCGATGACGCTGGTGCCGATGACGCTGGTGCCGATGTTTTGCCGGACTCCGAAGAAATTCCGCACGCGCCGCCGCTGACGTCCGACGAAAGCTTTGCTATTGCCAATCCGCTGGTTGATGAACAGGTGCTGCGCGAAATGGTGCGCGAGGTCGTGCAGGAACAGTTGCGCGGCGATATCGGGCGCGAGATCATACGGGCGATGAAAATGGATCTGATCCGGTCGCTGGAAAAATACTAGATCCGCGCCCCGACCGTTGCGTTCAGCGCAATTTTGGCGGTGTATCCGGGTCCATTCCGGGGGCGAGCGGCGCCGGTGCGTCGGGCAGGATCAACGCCGGAATTTCGAAACCGAGGCCGGTTTTGGCAATCTTTTCCAGATTGGGGTCGTCGATATCCAGAAAGGTGACATCGAGCTGCCCTGCCTCGACACCGCTGAATTGCAGCGCCTCGGCAAAAGCGGCGGCAACGCCGTCCTGCGCGGCAACGGGCACATCGACCAGCGCCATCATGTGACTGTCAAGACCCGTGTCGTAAGTGACCCCGACCAGATAGGCGGCGGCAGCCACGCCCGACATGTTGGCAAGTTTGGTGTCAAAGGCGCTGATCAGGGATTCCGGCAGGCCGGCGGGGGGGTAAAACGCTGTCGGACGCGCGTTGGTCAGGCGTGATTTTGCCCCGAGCGCGCTGTGCAGCCAGTCGACGACGTGGGCCGGCAGCAGCGTGGACGATGGCGCAACCCCGAGGTTCAGCCCCATACCGATGTCCTCGCCGGCCAGTATGCCGGCGATCCGGCGGCCGGACATGGCGACAAACGGCACCGGCGTATCGACAAATTCGGCCAGACGTTCCTCGCGGTCGAACACCAGCGCGACCTTGCCGTCGCCGGTCTCGAATATCAGCGGTTTGGCCCGGGTTTCGGCCGCATCTTCGGACAGCATCAGAAACAGTTCGCTATCGGCAAGACGTTCGTAAAAACCCAGACTGGCCTGACCGTCGTCGGGCGCGTCCTGCATGGCGGTATAGGCGATATCGAGCGGGGTTTGCATCGGGGATCCTCCGGTTTGTCGCATACATATACCTACCGACGGAAATCGCAAGTTGCGAGTTTTCGCACAGATACCGCTTAGTTTACCGGCTGGCGGCACTGAACGATTGCAGTGCCGCCAGCGTTGGATTAGATACGCAGCAATATCGAACAGGAGCGCGCACATGTATCGGGTATGGAACTTTCTCAGCCAGTATTCACTATTGCTTATTTTCGGTGCCGTGGTGGCGCTGTTCTGGGCCAATACGGATTACGAGGCTTACGAACATTTCATCGGCACGCAACTGTGGGTGAACCCGTATATTGGCACACCGTCGATCGGCACTGACGGCACGCCGACACGCATTCTGACGCTGCATTATCTGATCAACGACGTGTTGATGGCCTTCTTTTTTGCCATGGCCGGCAAAGAGGTGTGGGAGGCGGTCATCCTGAAAAACGGCTCGTTGCGCGGGAAAAAGGCAATAACACCACTGATTGCGACGGCGGGTGGTATGCTTGGCCCGATCGTTGTGTATCTGACGCTGGCCTATTTCCTGTGGCCCGATACCTACAAGGATTTTTCCAATGGTTGGGCCATTCCGACGGCTACCGATATCGCGTTTTCCTATTTGATCGGGCGCATGGTATTCGGCGCGGGCCATCCGGCGGTGCGGTTCCTGCTGCTGCTGGCGATTGCCGACGATGCCGGCGGCCTGATTATTCTGGCGATATTCTACCCGTCGGGCGAACTGGCGATCCAGTGGTTGTTGTTGTCGCTTGGTGCGGCGGTGGCGGTCTATGTGCTGGCCAACTGGTTGCCGTTGCGACTGGATGGCGACGATCCCGACAAGCCGGTTTCGACCTGGGTTCGTGACAAGCTGGGGTTCTGGCCCTATGCGCTGGCGGCGGCGCTTAGCTGGTACGGGTTCATGCGCTCGGGTATCCATCCGGCGCTGGGGTTGTTGCCGGTCGTTGTCACCATCCCGCATGCGGACCGGGCGTTCGGCATTTATTCCGAAGCACAGAAATATCTGGGCGATATGTTGAACAGAATCGAACACAAGCTGAAAATTCCGATGGAAATTGTGCTGTTCCTGTTCGGGCTTGCCAATGCCGGCGTATTGTTCAGCGCAATCGGCGAGGCAACCTGGCTGGTTCTTGCCGGTTTGTTGATTGGCAAACCGCTGGGCATCTGGATTTTCGGAACCATTGCGTCGGGGCCGCTGCGTCTGGGCTTGCCACAGGGGATGCGGAATTCGGACCTGGCGGTTGTCGGCTTTGTCGCGGCGCTCGGGTTTACAGTTGCGTTGTTTGTGGCCTCGGTGGCGTTTGAAATCGGGCCGGTTCAGGATGCAGCGAAAATGGGGGCTTTGTTCAGTTTCAGCGCCGCAATCGTTTCGTTGATTGTCGGCAAGCTGTTTCGGGTGCAAAAGGTTGAATAAACCGGCGGAGTCAGCCCGAAACCGCCGGTCGTGTTGTATCGTCCGGATTTAGTTTGCAATTTGTAAACCTGTTCGGCGATACTGTCGCCGGAATGTCGCGCAGCGGCAACATCGGGAGTAAAAGTCGAAACCGATATGATCGAATTTCGAAATGTCAGTAAATCGTTCTGGACCGGCAAACAACGCAAGGTCATTCTGGATCGTGCCAGTTTCAAGATCGAGCTTGGTCACTCGATGGGTATCCTTGCGCCTAACGGCACCGGGAAAACCACTATTATCAATATGATGGCCGGTCTGGAAAAACCCGACGAAGGCCAGATATTCCGCAGGTCGCGGATTTCGTTTCCGCTTGGCTTCATGGGCGGGATCGATGCAAAGCACTCGGCTGTGGAAAACTCGCGGTATATTGCGCGTCTCTATGGTCTTGACCCCGATTATGTAGAGGCGTTCTGCCGGTATCTGGCCGGTCTGGAGGAATATTTCGATATGCCGGTCAAAACCTATTCTTCCGGTATGAAGGCGCGGTTTTCTTTTTCGTTACTATTGGCGCTGGATTTCGATATATACCTGATAGACGAAGGAATGCCGGGGACAACAGACGTGGAATTCAATCGCAAGGCCGGAAATGTGCTGCGGGAGAGGCTGAAACGCTCGACCGTTATTATTGTGTCGCACAGTCCGAAAATACTGGAAAAATTCTGCTCGTCGGCGGCTGTTCTGCGCGACGGGCGGTTGCATATCTTCGACAGCCTGGAAAAGGCGAAAGCGATGTATAATTATGACGCCTGAAGACCGCGAATTTGTAAAAAAGCAGAAAGCCGAGGAGGAGCGCAAAAAGAAACGGCGCGGGCCGGTGTATTTGCGCAAGGCACGCCGCAAGGCGCGGCGGATGGGGCTGGCTGCCGAAAGCGATGAACACGCGGCGCAGTTACTGGAAGAGCGCGGGATAGACGTGCTTAACGACGATGTGTCGATGCTGGACGCCGGCGACGATAAAGACAAGGTTTTGTCAAAAAAGTCCTCGCGCGAACTGGGTGAACAGACAGCCGCCGATATCACGCTGAACGACGCGGAACGGCTGGCCGAGGTTCATGCCATCCAGCGTGAACTGGTGCGCCGCCGCCGGATGCGTCTGGGGCTGCTGTTGCTGCGTTTGGCATTTTTTGTATTTTTGCCAACCGCCATCGTCGGCTATTATTATTATACGCAGGCGACGCCCCTGTATCAGACAAAAGCCGAGTTCGTGATCCAGAAATCGCAAAACTCCGGCACGCTTGGTCTGGGCGGGTTACTGGCCGGAACAGGGTTTGCCAATTCGGCGGATTCCATCGTTGTGCAGGGTTTTCTGACATCGCGCGAGGCAATGGAACGCCTTGACCGCGAGCAGCAATTCCGCGCCCATTTTTCGCAACCGTTCATTGACCGGTTGCACCGGTTGCCACCGGATGCCTCGTTTGAAAAGGCTTACGCGCTGTATTCAAAATATGTGAAAGTCGGGTATGATCCGACCGAGGGGGTTATCCACCTTGAAGTGACCGCGGCCGATCCGGCGACATCGCAACGGTTTGCCGAGGCGCTGATAAAATACGCTGAAGAACGGGTTGATGACCTTTCTTTGCGGGTTCGCAAGGACCAGATGTCGGGCAGCCAGCGCGTGTACAAAGAGGCGGAGCAGGCGATGCTGGACGCGCAAAACACTGTGCTGAAGTTGCAACAAAACCGCGGTATTCTAAGCGCACAGGCCGAGATTACCTCGCGTATGACCATTGTGAATGCACTGGATATGCAGGCCGAGGCAAAACGCGCCACCCTTGCCGAGCTGCTGGACAACCCGCAGCCCAACCAGGTTAAAGTGGATGCGCTGAACCGCGAAATCGAACGGACGGTGAAGCGGGCGAACGAGCTGCGTCAGGAGATGACCACCAGCACCGACAAGACGGTGTCGCTGGCCGAGGTGTCAGCCGAACTGAAAGTCGCCGAAACCAACCTGAAAACCCGTGAGGTGATGTTGCAAGAGGCCTTGCAGCAACTGGAAGCCGCGCGGATCGAGGCCAACCGGCAGGTGCGGTATCTGAGCATGGGGGTATCGCCGATTGCGCCGGATGTTCCAACGTATCCGCGCAAGCTGGAAAACACCCTGTTGGCGTTTGTGGTGTTTATGGGGATCTACATATTGCTGTCGTTGACCATCTCCATTCTTAGGGAACAGGTCAGTGTCTGACATTGCGCGCGTGGTGGCGGTGGGCGGTGAGACGATTGGAAACCGCGCTCCGCTGACGGTGATCGCCGGTCCGTGCCAGCTGGAATCCGCACCGCACGCCGTGATGATCGCCCAAAGGCTGGCGCAGGCTTGCGCGGATGCCGGAGCGGGCTTTGTGTTCAAGGGCAGCTTTGACAAGGCAAACCGGACATCGGTGACGGCACCACGCGGGGTCGGTATGGTGCAAGGACTGGAAATCCTTGCCGAAGTACGCGCCAGCGTCGGTTGTCCGGTGCTGACGGATGTGCATACTCCTGCGCAATGCGAACCGGTGGCGCGTGTCGTGGATATTTTGCAAATACCTGCGTTGCTGTGCCGGCAAACCGACCTGTTGCTGGCAGCCGGCGAAACCGGCGCTGTGGTCAATATCAAAAAGGGGCAGTTTCTGGCGCCGTGGGATATGGAACATGTCGTGGCCAAGGTGGAATCCACGGGCAATACCGGTATTCTGCTGTGCGAGCGCGGCACCAGTTTCGGGTATAATACGCTGGTGTCCGATATGCGCGCGATCGCGCATCTGGCCGACACCGGATATCCGGTGGTTTTCGACGCCAGCCACAGTGTGCAACAGCCCGGCGGGCAGGGTGGGACATCGGGGGGCGAACGTCGCTTTATTCCGTTGCTGGCCCGCGCTGCCGTTGCCGTCGGCGTGGCGGCGGTGTTTATCGAAACACATGAAACCCCTGACAGGGCGCCTTCCGACGGGGCGAATTCTATGGTGCTAGACGATATGCCCGCACTGGTCGCGTCGCTGATGGCGTTCGATAGACTGTCCAAAGGGGACCCGCTGCGAGATTGCAGCGCCGGTGGGTGAATTTCCTCTTGCAGGCGCGCGGCGACATACTTAATAAACAGAAACCGTTGGGGTGTGGCCAAGTGGTAAGGCAACGCTTTTTGGTAGCGTGTATCGTAGGTTCGAATCCTACCACCCCAGCCAGTTTACCCCGATAGGGCAGGGGCCGCCGACAGGTGCCGGCAGCCACCGTGATGCTATTCCATGTACCAGCCGTGGCTGACCACCAGCGACTGGCCGGTCAGGGCATTTGTCGGGAATGCGGCAAACAGCAGGGCAACCTCGGCCACGTCCTCGATTGTGGTGAATTCCTGGTCCACGGTTTCGCCCAGCATGATTTTGCTGACGACGTCCTGTTCGCTGATGCCCAGTTCGGCGGCCTGTTCGGGGATCTGTTTTTCCACCAGCGGGGTTTTGACGAAACCCGGGCAGATGACGTTGGCCCGCACGCCGTATTCCGCCCCTTCTTTTGCGATCACGCGCGACAATCCCAGCAGCCCGTGTTTTGCGGTGACGTAGGCGGATTTCAACGGCGAGGCCTCTTTCGAGTGGACCGAACCCATAAAAATAATGGCACCGCCGCCGGCAGCGGCCATGTGCGGTATGCAGGCCTTGGAGGTCAGGAAGGCGCCGTCCAGATGGATCGACAGCAGTTTTTTCCAGTCGGAAAACGGAAAGTCCTGGATTTTGTGGACGATCTGGATGCCGGCGTTCGAGACCAGAACGTCTATTTTTCCCCATGTTTCCACCACCTTGGCGACACCGTCGTTGACGGCTTTTTCGTCCGTGACGTTCATTTCGATGCCGATGGCGGAACCTGGCCCCATTTCGGTCAGTCGCGCGGCGGTTTCCTGTGCCGCGTCCAGCCGCAGGTCGGCAATGGCGACACGCGCGCCTTCCTGAACATAGCGTTTCGCGATACCTTCGCCAATGCCGCGCGCCGCGCCGGTGATGATGCAGACTTTATCTTTCATTTTCATTTTATCAACTCCTACAGTTTTCCATGTAATCATAGACGACCTCGCCCATTCCCAGCGTCAGGTCAGTCACAATGTGGGTGCCGGACAGGACTTCAAGCACCGGAAGTTCGGCGACAGGGGCAAGGGCATGCTGGAACAGTTCCAGCGCGGCCGGACCTTCCCATGCGCCCTTGACCGTCAGGTCCTCCAGATAATAGCGCACCAGTTCGCATACGCGGGCGCAGCAATTCACGTCAGGCAGGATTTTCAGCAAAAAACCCGGCGCTTGCAGGTTTTCGCGCACCTTGTCGGGATCAAGCGCCTTGTGCTTGTAACCCATTGTGCCGGTGGCAATACGGACCGGCCCGTAATCCAGCGTGCCGAGCAACGTATCTTTTTGCGTTGTCAGTGCCGGTTCGGCCAGTTTTTTCGGAAACCCCCAGATTTCGCGCCCGCCGGCAATGGGGGAGTCGTCGTTCAGGTACATGGCATGGACATAGCCGCCTTTTTGTCCGTTGAACGAAACGGGGATGACCTGCCCGGATTCCATGTAACTGCCGAAACCGGTCGAATCCGGCATCCGGATGAACTCGAATTTGACAAGCGGTTCGTCGAATTCCAGCGGCTCGGGGACGACTGCGCGCAGGGCGGCGGGGTCGGTGCGGTAGGTGATGACGAAAAATTCACGGTTTACGAACCGGTAGGGACCGGGCGGATAGGACGGGTTGGTTAACGGCATTGCAAAGGCGCGGTTCAGAACTTCGTCGACTTTCATGGGTTTTGCCTTTCTCTAGCTGGCGTCGTCTTGTGTGAGGTCGAAAACACGCACATCGTTTTTCGGCCGTGTACGGGTACGCCATTTTTTGTGGTGCAGTGTGTGGTGGACATCGGTGACGCCCGCCTGCCAGTGTTCCGTGATGGAAAGGCGGGAAAACTCGAAATCCTTGGACTGCGTGAAATAGTTTTTCCGCCGGTTGATCAGATGGACAATGGTCACGGCGGCATCGCAGCACATGCTGTGGACCAGTTTGGCGTCGGGATCGTCTTTCAGGTCGTCCGGCAGTTTCGCGACCAGCCGGTGCGCCGCGCGGCGCAGGGCCTGGTTGCCGCGGAAAACGTCTGTATTCAGGCGGGTGCGGCTGGAATAGCGGATGTCCTTGTCGCGTTCCGAAACCTCGGAAAGGGTGCGGGGCATCGGGCCGCGGGCGCTGAAAACGTCGGCCTGGAAAATCAGCATGTCGGGGCGGGGCAATTCATCCAGAACGTATTGCAGTGGCGTGTTGGAAACCAGACCGCCGTCCCAGTAGAATTCGCCGTCAATTTCAACAGGCGGAAACCCCGGGGGCAGGGCGCCGCTGGCCATGATGTGTTCGGGGCCGAGCGGTTGCTGGAAGTTGTCGAAATACACAAAGTTTCCGGTGCGTATGTTGACCGCACCGACGCTCAGGCGGGTTTTGCGGGCGTTGATCAGGTCGAAATCCACCAGCTTTTCCAACGTGTCGCGCAGCGGGGCGGTATCGTAGATGCTCAACGATTGTTTGGCGCCGGGGAAATAGGCGAAGGGCGACGGGAATCGCGGTTTGAAAAAACCCGGCAAGCCGAACATCGCCCCGAATGCGGCGCTGGTTTCATTGAACATGGCGCGTGGTTGTTCGCCGGGGATCGCCGGTTTTGCGGTCAGGAGGCCGGAAACCGTGTTCCAGAATTCGTGCAGGCGCGCGACCCGCATATGTGGCGGGTTTCCCGCGATTAGGGCCGCATTTATCGCGCCGATCGATATGCCGGCGATCCAGTCGGGCAGGTGGCCGTTTGCGGCCAGTTCTTCGTAGATACCGGCCTGATAGGCGCCAAGTGCGCCGCCGCCCTGAAGGACAAGGACGGTTTTTTCCGGTGCGGTGCTGTCGGAGCAACTGTCGTCGGTGCAGGCGTCTGAAACGGGTGATGTTTTGGTCGTGGCCATGGGGTCTTTCCCTCTGTTTGCCAAAATTGCGATGGTGCGTTGTGGTCGGGTGTGCCGGTTCGGGCAACAGGCCGGAAACATTGGCACCGCGTGCCTTCGCATTTTTCAGATAGTTGCGGCGTGTAGTATAACAACGGGCAATGCGGATTAATCCGCAGGATAGCGGCGGGCGGGTGTGGGCAGGACCAGTAAAACAAGGGAAAACGCGGGCGGGGTCACTGAAACGTGTAAATTTCCGGTGCGCGCGGTGTTAGTCGATCAGGTCGTCCGGTTTGGCAAAGGTGCAGAGGGTTTCCAGATCGGTGATGCTGATATGCTGCCCGTTAACCTTAACCCCGTAGGGTTTCAGGTTGTTGAATGCGCGTGACAGGTTTTCCGGCGTCATGCCGAGATAGGTCGCAAGACGGCGTTTTTCGATCGGCAGAGTGAATTCCAGCACATTTCCGCGCCGCCGGTGTTGTTTCAGCAGATAGTTCGCCAGCCGCTCGATCGAGGTGCGCAGCTTCAGGTTTTTCATGTTGCGGATAGTGGCCCTATAGCATCGGGCCAGTTCCGAAACGATGGCGAGGGCGAATTCCACGTCGCTGCGAAAAACGGCGCGGACATTTTCCGACGGGATCATGATGATGCGCGATTTCTGCAAGGTGCGGGCCGACATCAGGTTAGGCTCGTCCTTGATTGTCGCGGCCAGAATGAATGTTGAATTTTCGTAAAGCGTGGTGACCGAGGTTTCGCGCGATTCCCATGTACTGAACAGTTCGACACAGCCCGACTGCACGATGTGCAGGAAATCCGGTGGCTCGCCTTCTGAAATCATTTCCATGTTGGGCGGGAAATTCTGCACATAGGCACCGTGCATCAGCGCATCGAAGGATTCGTCCGACATTTTCGCGAATAGCTGTAAATCGCGGATGGTTTCGAATCGTGCTGTGGTCATTTTTGGCCCGCCTCTGTGACTTGACATTTATCAATCCGGATATGAGGGGATGTCAATGCAGCGGCTTGAAAATTTTTCGCGACCATTTGATTATTGGCCGCTTACCTGGCGACAATTATTCATAACGCACTTATTTTTAAGGAAAAAAACGAATTATTGATGTGGATCAATGGCCTTTTCGGGCTAACACTGTTGTGTCCAGTCCAATTCAGGTGCCTCTAAGGCTCAATCTATCAGGAGGGATAGAAAATGCATAATATGGAAGGTGTGAAGCCGGGCGATCAATACAGGGCCCTTGGTCTAAGCACATTGGCGTTTACGGTCTGTTTTGCCGTCTGGACCATATTTTCGATTATCGGCGTGCAGATCAAAGAGGATCTGGGCCTGTCGGAAACCCAGTTCGGCCTGTTGGTCGCCACGCCGGTTCTGACCGGATCGCTCAGCCGGATTTTCCTGGGTGTGTGGACCGACCAGTTGGGCGGGCGGCTGATGTTGCCTATCCAGATGCTGATCACCGCGATTTCCGTCTGGTTGCTGGCGTCGGTGCAAACCTACGCCATCTTTTTGATGGTGGCGCTGGGGCTGGGGCTGGCCGGTGGCTCGTTCATTATCGGGATCGCCTATGTCTCGCGCTGGTTTCCGGCGAAAAAACAGGGGACGGCGCTCGGTATTTTCGGGGCCGGTAACGTCGGGGCGGCTGTGACCAACTTTGCCGCGCCGTTTCTGGTGATCGCGCTGGGCTGGCAGGATACCGCGCGGGTATATGCGGTGGTTCTGGTCGTTATGGCCGTTATCTTCTTTATCTTTGCCAAAGAGGATCCGGTACGGGTCGAACAGAAAAAAACCGGCGCGAAACCGGTTTCGGCCATCAAACAGCTTGAGCCGTTGAAAGACATGCAGGTCTGGCGTTTTGCCACCTATTACTTCTTTGTCTTTGGCGGGTTTGTCGCTTTCGCGTCCTTTTTGCCGCGCTACTATGACGGGGCCTA
>CAZDLV010000056.1:0-3638 GCA_964506345.1 uncultured Rhodobacterales bacterium
CTTTTTTCTGTGAGAACTGCTAGGATGCTCGATAAATTGTTTAAATTCAACGAGTCTGGTTGCGGCGCAGGCCATCCTCGGCAGCCAGATGCCGATCGCCTTTGTTCTTGGCGGCCTCGCCGGTCAGCATCTGGCGGAAAACAAACTGTGGTCAACCCTGCCGATTTCGTTGATCGTGCTGGGGTCGATGCTCAGCGCGCCGGTCATGTCGGGGATCATGCAGAAATACGGCCGCCGGGCCGGCTTTCTGGTCGGGGTGTCGGGTGGCACAACCGGTGCGGCGCTGTCAGCGCTGGCCTTGTGGCAGGGGTCATTCCAGTTATTCCTGCTGGGCGCGGTATTTTCCGGCATATACATGTCGGCGCAGGGATTCTATCGTTTTGCCGCAACCGACATGGCAACGGAAACCTATCTGCCCAAGGCCATATCCTGGGTGATGGCGGGCGGTCTGATCTCGGCCATTATCGGACCGCAGCTGGTCAAGCTGACGCAAGGCGCGATGGATCCGGTCCCCTACATGGGGTCATATCTGGCGATTATCGCACTGAACATCGTCGGGGTTTCGCTGTTTGCTTTCCTGAAAATCCCCAAACCGGCCAAACCGGCCGCCGACGCCCCGAGCGGGCGCACCCGCCGCGAGATGCTGCGCGACCCGCAGATCGTGGTGTCGATCATTACCGCAATGGTTTCCTATTCACTGATGAACCTTGTCATGACCTCGACGCCGCTGGCGGTGGTCGGCAACGGATACGACACCAACACCGCCGCCAATATCGTGTCGGCCCATGTGCTGGCCATGTACATACCGTCGTTTTTCACCGGCAGCCTGATCAACCGCTTCGGCGTCGAAAAAATCATTGCGATCGGGTTGTTTATTCTGGGCGGCGCCGGCGTTGTCGCGTTGGCCGGCATAAACCTGATGCATTTTTACGGCGCGCTTGTGTTGTTGGGCATTGGCTGGAATTTCGGATTTATCGGGGCAACGACGTTGTTGACCGAGTCCCACACACCGCAAGAACGCGGCCGGGTGCAAGGCATGAACGACTTTATCGTGTTCGGCATGGTTACGCTGGCTTCGCTTAGCTCCGGCGGCTTGATGAACAGCAGCGGATCGGCCGCAACCGGCTGGATCACCGTCAATCTGGCGATGGTGCCGTTGCTGACGCTGGCGTTCGGCGCGCTGATCTGGTTCGTGGTAAACGGCAAGCGCCGCGGATAATCCTACCAGAACCCCGACAGGCTGCGCCACAGAATTCCGGCCTTTGCCCGAAAGGGCGAGGTCTCGAACGGGTCTGTCAGCGCGGTTTCCGGCATTTTAGCGACCCGTTGCAACGGGACATCGATTTGCCGAACCGCCAGCATCGCGGCCAGGGTGCTGCGCGGAATTTCGCGGCGCCGCGCCCGCGCCGAGCGCACCTTGCCCAGCGCCGATACAGATATTTCCCGCAAGGACCGCGCCAGGTTATCCGGCACGACGCCTTCGGCAACCGCGTTGCGGTCCAGCGCGCAGTCAACCGGCACAGGATGGCGACCACGCGCATATAAAACCGGCAACGCCCGCCACAGGTTCGCCACCCCTGCCCCGTAGGCAAAACCGGCAACAACCGGCATAGCCGTTTCCGCTGTGCCGAGAATTCGCGCGGCAAGCTGCATCAGGCCACCTGAAGTCGCGTCGATATATGTATCGAATGCCTGACGGTCTGCGTGGGCGTCCCGATAGATATCGAAACGCCGCGCCTCGGCCATCGCGAGCAGCAATTCGCGCGGCAAACCATAACGTACAACCGCATCGGCCAGCGGCGCCATCACCGGATGGTCGCGCGGCGTGTCGCCATACAGATCGTCAACGGAATCGATCCACCACTGCAACCGCATCATCGCCACCATTTCCTCGGCACTGGCCCAGGGGGCGCGGGCAATTTCCAGATTGAACGCATATAGCGCCAGCAGGGCGGCACGCTGTTCCGCCGGGGCAAGCAGGGTTGCGGTAAAACGGTCGGGGTCACCGTCGCGCACCAGATCGGCACAATACTCCACACTCATCCTTTTGCTCCGTCGCGGATCAGTTTCCAGATAATCGCGTCCAGCAAGGCCTGAAAACTGGCATCAACGATATTCGCCGACACACCGACCGTGGACCACCGCCGTCCGCGTCCGTCCTCGCTGTCAATCAACACGCGGGTGACCGCCTCGGTGCCGCCGTTGGTGATGCGAACCTTGAAGTCCACCAGTTTCAAATCGTCAATATATTTCTGGTACGGGCCAAGATCCTTGCTCAGCGCCCGCGACAAGGCATTGACCGGTCCCCGGTCACTATCGTCGTCCGGTCCGTGACTTTCCGAGGCGCTGATGACCCGCTGTCCGGCGATTTTAGCCACTACAACCGCTTCGGAAACGCTGATCATCCGGCGCAAGGCGTTCTGGCGCCGCTCGACCGTGACACGGTAGCGTTCGATCTGGAAATAGGCGGGCAGGATACCAAGAGCCTCGCGCGCCAGCAATTCGAAACTGGCCTGTGCGGAGTCATAGGCATACCCCTGATCCTCGCGTTCCTTGACCCGATCCAGGATCCGCGCCAACGCCGGATCGCCCTTGGCCACCTCGATCCCCGCATCGGACAGACGCGACCGCAGATTCGACTGCCCTGCCTGATTGGACATCGGCACCAGCCGCGCATTGCCGACCGTCGCGGGCGGGATATGTTCATAGGTGGCGGGGTTTTTCAGGATCGCACTGGCATGCAGCCCCGCCTTGTGGACAAAGGCCGAGGCCCCGACATAGGGCGCATGGGCATCCGGCACGCGGTTCAGGATATCGTCAAGCATCCGCGACAGCGCCGTCAGCCCCGCCAGCCGGTCCTGTTGCACATTCAGTTCATAGCGGCTGGCGTAAGGCTCCTTCAACAACAGCGTCGGGATCAGCGTCACCAGATCGGCGTTGCCGCACCGCTCCCCCAGCCCGTTCAGCGTGCCCTGAATCTGGCGCGCACCCGCATCCACGGCGGCGAGGCTGTTGGCCACCGCAAGGCCGGTATCGTTATGGGTGTGGATGCCGATGTGATCGCCGGGAATGCCCGCATCGACCGCCGCCCTGACCGCCGCGCGCACATCGTCCGGCAGCGCGCCACCGTTGGTATCGCACAGCACAATCCAGCGCGCACCGGCGTCATAGGCGGCCCGGCAACACTCCAGCGCATAGTCGGGGTTGGCCTTGTAACCGTCGAAAAAATGTTCCGCATCGAACAGCGCCTCGCGCCCCTGCGCCACAAGATGCCTGATCGAGGCCGCGATATTTTCCACATTCTCCGGCAATTCGATCCCGAGCGCGGTGGTGACATGGAAATCATGCGTCTTGCCAACCAGACAGACGGCGGGGGTATTGGCGTTGAGGACACCGGCCAGAACCTCGTCATTTTCCGCCGAGCGACCGGCGCGTTTGGTCATGCCGAAGGCGGTGAAGGTGGCGGCTTGCAGTTCCGGCGGCCTGTTGAAAAACTCGCTGTCGGTGGGATTGGCGCCGGGCCAGCCCCCCTCGATATAATCCACGCCGAGAGCATCGAGCGCCTGCGCAATGCGGTGCTTGTCCTCGGCACTGAAATCGACACCGTGGGTCTGCTGCCCGTCGCGCAGGGTGGTGTC
>CAZDLV010000056.1:3738-12170 GCA_964506345.1 uncultured Rhodobacterales bacterium
TCATCCGTCAACAACCCGAGCAATCCTGCCGATGCCTTCAGCGCTCCGGCATCCCGCTTGGAGGCCAGCCCGTGCAACGCCGCGATTGCTCCGGCGGTATTCAGGTCGTCGGCCAGCGCATCAACCACGGTTTCGGCCGGTTGCGTGGCCTCGACCCCGTCAATCATGCCGCGCCACTTGCGCAACGTCGCCTCCGCCTCGCGCACCTTCTTTTCCGTCCAGTCCATCGGCGAGCGGTAATGCGTGGACAGCAGCACAAAGCGGATCACCTCGCCCGGGATGCCCTGATCCAGCAAATCCTTGACCGTAAAGAAATTGCCCAGCGATTTGGACATTTTCCGCCCCTCGACCTGCACCATCTCGTTGTGCATCCAGAAGCGCGCGAAATCCCCGTGCGGATTGGCGCAGCAGCTCTGCGCGATCTCGTTTTCGTGGTGCGGAAACTGCAAATCCAGCCCGCCGCCGTGAATGTCGAAGCTCTCGCCCAGCAGGTCCAGCGACATGGCGGAACACTCGATATGCCAGCCGGGCCGGCCATAGCCCCACGGCGATTCCCAGCCGGGCTGGTCGCCGCTCGAAGGTTTCCACAGCACAAAATCCATCGGATCGTGTTTGTAGTCTGCCACCTCGACCCGCTCGCCGGCGCGCATGTCTTCCAGCTTGCGACCCGACAGCGCGCCGTATTTGGCATAGGAATTGACGTCGAACAGCACATGCCCCTCTGCCGCGTAGGCATGGCCCTTTTCGATCAGCACCTGAATCATCGCGATCATCTGGGCGATATATTCGGTCGCGCGCGGCTCGAACGTCGGGCGCAGCGCCCCCAGCGCGTCCATGTCGTGATGATACCACGCGATGGTTTCATCGGTGATGTCGCGGATATCGCGGCCACTCGAAGCCGCCTTTGCATTTATCTTGTCATCGACATCGGTAAAGTTTCGCACATAGGTGACCTTGCCATCATACACATGTTTGAGCAGCCGGTAGAGCACATCGAACACCACCACGGGGCGGGCATTGCCGATGTGCGCCCGGTCATAGACCGTCGGGCCGCACACATACATGCGCAGGTTTTCGCGGTCGATCGGCTCGAAAACCTCCTTGCGGCGGGTTCTGGTGTTGTAAAGTCTGATCTCGGTCATGGCTGTTCCAGTCGCAAATTCCCTGCGGCGGGCCTAGCATTTTGATCTTGGGAAGGAAATACAAGAACGCGCCGCAGACGGTATGTCAGCAGATAATACAAATTTCACAAATGCAAAATACGGTTCTCATGCAAAATCTATGGCAGGTTCGCGCGCGGGTTTCAACCCTTGGCCGCATTGCGAATGTTCAACGGATTTTACCCGTATATCCTCTTGACCTCGGGGATAGTCCTGCGTAAATGACTGCCTGTACTGGGGAATAGGTTAACGGTAGACCCGCAGACTCTGACTCTGTTAGTCCAGGTTCGAATCCTGGTTCCCCAGCCAAATTTATTCGTAGTTCCCGCCCTGATAGGCGCAGGCGTTTTTGTCAAACAGATGCAGTTTGGCAGGCAGGGCCGTCAAACGGACATGATCGCCCTTGCGGATGCTGTGTGTTCCCTGCAATTTCGCGACAACCGAGGTTTCACATGCCGGAATGTGCAGATACAGCAATGTGATCTCGCCCAGCGCCTCGACAATTTCCACGGTTCCCTCGATCAGCGCCGTATCACCCTTGGCAAGGGACAGATCTTCGGGGCGCACGCCCAGTTTTGCCACCTGACCCGTTTCGCCATCCGGCACAGTTACCGGCACCTCGACAACATGGTCGGCACCGATCCGAACTGTTGTCTGCGCGCCGGTCGTTGCCACGACGCAGCCGAGCAGATTCATCGCCGGTGATCCGATAAAACGGGCGACAAACTCGTTCGCCGGTTTTTCGTACAGTTCGAGCGGGCTGCCGACCTGCTCTATTCCGCCGCCGTTCAACACAACAATACGGTCGGCCAGTGTCATCGCCTCCACCTGGTCGTGAGTGACATATACCATCGTGGTTTCGGGCATCTGCGCTTTCAGTTCGGCGATCTCGATACGGGTGGCAACGCGCAAGGCGGCATCGAGGTTGGACAAAGGTTCGTCAAACAAAAACACTTTCGGGTTACGCACAATGGCCCGACCGATTGCCACGCGTTGACGTTGGCCACCCGACAAGGCCTTGGGCAGACGGTCGAGGTAGGGCGTCAACTGCAATATACGCGCGGCATTTTCGACGGTTTCCCGAATTTCCCCGGCCGGTTTCCGGGCTATTTTCATGGCAAATGCCATATTGTCACGAACCGTCATATGCGGATAAAGCGCGTAGGACTGGAACACCATCGCAATGCCGCGGCGCGCGGGCGGCACGTCGTTCATAACACGCCCGTCAATTTCCAGTGTGCCACCGGTGATCCGTTCAAGGCCGGCAATCATTCGCAACAACGTGGATTTACCACACCCCGAGGGGCCGACAAAAACCACCAGTTCGCCGGTTTTTATCGTCAGGTCGATGCCGCGCAAAACCTCGACCGGCCCGTAGGATTTCGCAATATTTTTCAGTATCAATTCGGCCATTTTTCCGGTCCCTGTTCCTAAATTTTTCGCGCATAGAACGCCTGATGCGCCGGAAGGTGAAGCATCTTCCCGTCAGTGCGCGAGGTAAAATCCAGTCCGTCTAGCGTATGCCACGCGCCCGCCGGCATCGTCACGTCGCGGGCAGTAGCGGATAGATTGAAAGCGCAAAACAGGGTCTCGTCCGCGTGCGTACGAAAGAACGACACCACATCCCTGTCGGCGTCGTGAACATCCAGATCGCCCTTGGTCAGTGCGATATTCGCACGCCGGAACCCGATCATGCGACGGTAATGCGACAACAGCGAAAACCCGTTGTTTTCCTGTGTGCCGACCGCGCGCGAAAGATGTTCGGGCGGCACCGGCAACCACGGCTTTCCCTCGCTGAACCCGCCATTCGGCAGGTTCGACGTCCAGACCATCGGTGTGCGGCACCCGTCACGCCCTTTGAAATCCGGCCAGAAACGCACGCCGTAAGGATCGCGCAAATCCTCGAATGCAACCTCGGCTTCGGTCAGGCCCAGTTCTTCGCCCTGATACAGGCAAACCGAGCCGCGCAGGGACAACAACAGGCTGCACACCACTTTTTTACCTGCATCATCCAGCGACCAGCGGCTGGCGTGGCGCATCACGTCATGGTTGGAAAATGCCCAACAGGCCCAGCCATCGCTTGCCGCGCGTTTGAACGATTCCAGCGTGTCACGCACCCGTTCGCCGTCCAGAGGGTCGCTCGACAGGAAATCGAAGACATAACACATATGCATCAGGTCATCGCCCGCCGTGTATTGCCCCATGATTTCCATGCCGTACTGGGCGTCGCCCACCTCGCCCACGGCAGCAATGGCGGGGTATTCCTCCATCACCGCGCGCATCCGGCGCAAAAAACCGAGGTTTTCGGGGCGGCTTTTGTCGTACAGGTGGTCCTGATGGTTATACGGATTGATCGCAGGTGCGATTGAACTGTTGCGCCGCGATTCCGGTAACGGGGGATTGTCGCGCAATCCGGCATCACAGAAAAAGAAATTTATGGTGTCGAACCGGAAACCGTCCACACCGCGATCAAGCCAGAAACGGGCGACATCCAGCAGCGCGTCCTGCACATCCGGGTTGTGGAAATTCAGGTCCGGCTGGCTCGCCAAAAAATTATGCATATAATACTGGCACCGCTGTGCATCCCAGTTCCATGCCGATCCGCCAAAAATAGACAGCCAGTTGTTGGGCGGCGTGCCATCCGGTTTGGCATCCGCCCAGACATACCAGTCATGGCGCGGGTTGGTGTTCGAGGACCGGCTTTCGACAAACCACGGATGTTGGTCGGACGTATGTGACAACACCAGATCGATCATTACCCGAATGCCCAGTTCATGCGCCACAGCAACCAGCCTGTCAAAATCCGCCATCGCTCCGAACATCGGATCAATGCCGCGATAGTCGGCCACGTCATACCCGTAATCCCGCATGGGCGAGGTGAAAAACGGCGATATCCAGATCGCATCGACCCCCAACCCCGCCACATAGGGCAAGCGTGCAATGATACCGGCCAGATCACCGACACCGTCACCATTGCTGTCCTGGAACGAGCGCGGATAAATCTGGTAGATCACGGCGCCGCGCCACCAGTCCTTGTCGGCTTTTCCTGTGGCCTGCGGGCCGGACATTGCGAAATTCATCCTTCAGCCTCCTTTAACCGAGCCGGCCAGCAATCCGCGCACCAGATACCGTTGCAGGGAAAAGAACACGATCAACGGCACCAGGATGCTGACAAACGCCGACGAGGTCAGAATTTCCCAGTTGCCACCGCGCGAGCCGAGCAATTCGCGCAAACGCCCGGTCATCACCAACTGTTCCTCGTTGTTGCCCAGAAACACCGTGGCAACCAGCAGATCGTTCCACACCCACAAAAACTGGAAAATGGCGAAACTGGCGAGGGCGGGAAAGGACAGCGGCAAAACAATCTTGCGGAAAATGTCGAAATCGCTGGCACCATCCACCCGCGCGCTTTCGATAATCTCGCGCGGCAATCCGGCGATGTAGTTTCGCAACAGATAAATTGCCAGCGGCAGACCAAAACCGGTGTGCGCCAGCCATATGCCAATGTAACTTTTGCCGATACCGACGTCGGTATACAACCGCAGCAACGGTATCAGCGACATTTGCAGCGGCACGACCAGCAATCCGACGATCACCGCCAACAGGATCGCCCGCCCCGGAAATTCCATCCACGCCAGCGCATAGGCGGCAAACGCGGCAACCAGTATGGGAATGATGGTTGCCGGAATGGTGACGGTCATGGTGTTGAGGAAGGATTTCCCCAATCCTTCGGAAAAAATCACCTCGCGGTAGTTGTCGAGCGTGAATTTCGGCGCCTCGTTCGAGGTATAGAATATCCGCTTGCCGCGGCCACCTTCGAACCGGACGGGCGAGGTCATGACGTAATCGCCATTGGCCGCCACACGGACGGTTTTGCCATCCCGCATCTGCGCCGTGGTCCCCGGCGCAAATGCCGCGGGTGCCTGCGAGCGCCAGCCAAAGGCCGTGATGCTGCCGCTGGCGGGGGCAAACAAATTGCCCTGCAATACAAACTGGCCATCCATCTGAACCTGCGCATCCGGTGCCGCCGTACGCCCGACAAGATTGCGTTCTGTATTGGTTAACGCGGTCCACCAGCCGCTGGTGGCCAGTTGGTCCTTGTCGCGCAACGAGGATACAAACAACCCGAACGTCGGAATGGTCCACACAACGACCAGCAACAGAACCGTCAGATTGACAACCCAGTCCAGCAGCGATCTTTTTCCAGCAATAGTGCCCATAATTCCCCTGCCCTACGTTTCTTTTCCGGCATTCCGGATGTTCCAGACCATAATCGGAATCACCAGCACCATGATCACCAGCGCAATCGTCGCCGAACGGCCGAAATCCAGCCCGCGGAACATCCAGTCGAACATATAATTGGCCAGAACCTGCGACCCCCACTGCCCGTTTGTCATTGCCAGAACGATATCGAAAACCTTCAACACAAGGATGGTGATAGTCGTCCAGACGACGGCTATGCTGCCCCAGATCTGCGGCACCTTTATGCGGAAAAATATCTGCAACGGGCTGGCCCCGTCCAGCACCGCCGCCTCGATTGTCTCTTCGGAAATCCCGCGCAGCGCCGCCGACAGGATCACCATGGCAAACCCCGTCTGGATCCAGATCAGAATGACCATCAGGAACACCGAGTTCCAGATCGGCAAAATGATCCACGGCTGCGGTTGCCCGCCAAAGGCCACGACCACAGCATTCAGCAAACCGATCTGGTCGCCGCCCGCGCCGCGATAGTCATAGATGAATTTCCAGATCACCGAGGCCCCGATAAACGAAATGGCCATCGGCATG
The DNA here is from genome assembly GCA_964506345.1 of uncultured Rhodobacterales bacterium. Taxonomy (GTDB): domain Bacteria; phylum Pseudomonadota; class Alphaproteobacteria; order Rhodobacterales; family Rhodobacteraceae; genus NORP23. Next base: position 9,687 of record CAZDLV010000056.1, read on the forward strand.
AAAATCAGGCTTTTGGCGATATTGCCCCAGCGGATGCGATCCGTCAGTGCCGCCGATATCAACCCGAAAAACGTCGAGGCCGCCGGCACGATCAACAGCCAGAGCATATTGTTGCGCAAACTCTCGCGGAACTTTGCATCGTTAACCAGCCATTTATAGTTTGCCAACCCGACAAACGTCGCACCGTCCGGTCCGCGCAACGACAGGTAAATGGAATTCAACACCGGATAAACCAGATAGACTGTCAGCACCAGCAATGCAGGCCCCATAAACAGCCACGGACGTATTGCATTGGCGCGGGCGATATTGCGCGAGGCATTTTCACCGCGCGGCGGAAAAATCCGGTCCAGGAAAAAATTGGAAAAGAAATAATAGGCCACACAACCGGCCACTCCGGCGGTCATCGTAACCAAGGCGAAAATAATCTGCTGCACTGGACCCTCCCCGCGGTTCCCGTACCGGATGTTATGCTGATAATAAGAACCCGCCCGAAAAGAAACCTTTTCGGGCGGGCAAGCCGGAACCGCCTACTTCAGCGAATTCCAGGTATCCTGAATGCTGGTCGCAACCGCTTCGGCACTTTTGCCGCCAACGTAGTCCACCATACCTGTCCAGAACGCCCCGGCCCCGATGGCGCCTGGCATCAGGTCGGACCCGTCAAAACGGAAGGTCGTCGCATTCAGAAGGATTTTGCCCATGCCTTTAAGCGTTTCGTCGCCATAAACATCGACATTGACCTTTTTGAACGGCGTCAGGAAACCCTTCTGCGCCATCCAGATTTCATGTGCTATCGGCGTTTTCAGGAAATCGATAAAGGCCTCGGCCCCCTTGGAATCCTTGGTAATCGCGAACAGCGTCCCGCCACCCAGAACCGGTTTGCCGAGGTTTTTGTCGGCATAGGCAGGGAAGTAGAAGAAATTGGCATCGGTTCCGACCTGCGTTCCGTCCGGGAAGAACGCCGGAATAAACGAGGCCTGACGATGCATGTAGCATTTCGGCGGCGAGGTAAACAAACCCTTCGGGCTGTCGCGGAAATCGGTTGTGGCGACAGCCGCAGTGCCGCCGTCAACAAACGCATCGTTACGGGCAAACCAGCCGAAATCGTCGATTGCAGCCACAACACGGGGATCATTGAACGGGATTTCGTTTTTCACCCACTGGTCATACACGGACGGCGGCTGCGTGCGCAGCATCAGATCCTCGACCCAGTCGGTCGCCGGCCAGCCGGTAGCCCCGCCCGATCCCAGACCGATACACCAAGGAGTGCCGCCATCGGCGACAATCTGTTCGGTCAGGGCCTTCAATTCCTCCATGCTTTGGGGAACCTTGTATCCCGCATCGGCAAAGTTTTCGGGCGAATACCAGACCAGCGACTTCACGTCGATTTTATAGAAGAACCCGTACAGGGAATCCTTGCCGTCAGCGCCGGCGAAGGTCCCCAGATCAACCCACGACTGCCCGGCGGCATAGTTCTGGCGCACCCAGTCGGCCGTGCCGTCAGGCAACGGCGTCAAACGCCCCTTGGCCGCAAGGTCGGCCGCCAGTCCCGGTTGCGGGAATACCGCAATATTCGGCGCCGAGCCTGCCTCGGTGTCGATGACAATCTGTTGTTCGAAACTGTCGGAACCGGAATATTGCACATCCGCCCCGGTTGCCTCTTCGAAATAGGCGATCACGCTTTCGACCAGGTCTTTGTCCGGCCCCAGCCATGGACCGAAAACCGTGATGGTCTCGCCCGACAGGTCGGTGGCCTTCAGCGCTTCGTAGCTCGCCCAGTCGAACCGTGAATCCGCCCCCGGTTTGAATTTCAGATGGGATCCGGCGCTGGCTGTTCCCGCGATCAGCGAAAGAACCGCCGCCCCCAGATAAAGTGAGAATTTCATTTGTTTACCTCCCAGAGCGCCAAATGCGGCGCTGTTGCACTAGCAAGACAAGCGCCCATTTTTCAAAGCGCTTTGAGTTTTCAAAAACTGCATCAAACGAACTTGTTTGTCAATGAATTTGCGGTATTTCTTTGACCTTCACCGGCATTCGAGGTAAACACATAGAAGCGTTTTTGATAGCGCTTCTGTTAATTTTGTCGGGAATATCTATGAATCTAAAGGAACTTTCAGAACGTCTCGGGCTATCGCAAACCACAGTCAGCCGCGCCTTGAACGGATATCCGGAGGTGCGCGAAAAGACCCGAAAGCGGGTGCAGGAGGCGGCGCGCAAATATCACTACCACCCCAACAACCGCGCCAAGAGCCTTGCCACGGGGCGCGCCATGGCAATCGGGCATGTGATTCCGCAATCCACGCACGAAATGATAAACCCGATCTTTTCGGATTTCATTGCCGGCGCCTGCGAAGTGTATTCAGACGCCGGCTACGACATGGTCCTGTCGATGGTCAAAGACCGCGACGAGGCGCAAGCCTATCGCGATCTGGCGGCCAAAGGCACGGTGGACGGTGTGATCGTGCAAAGTCCGCGCCTCGATGATCC
>CAZDLV010000057.1:0-12162 GCA_964506345.1 uncultured Rhodobacterales bacterium
ACCGCGGACCTACTGATTACAAATCAGTTGCTCTACCAGCTGAGCTATAGGGGCATCCGAGGGGTGAATACCCCCTGCGCGGGTCGCTTTGCAAGCAGATATTTGCGCCGCGCCCTAAAAAAACCGCTACTTGCCGGACCGCGCCAGCAACAGCACAGGCAGCAAGCCGACCAGCGTCACCAGAATGGCCGCCGGCGCCGCCTCGCCGAGGTTCTCCAGCGAGGCATAGCTGTAGACCCGTATCGCCAATGTGTCGAAATTGAACGGCCGCAGGATCAGCGTCGCCGGCAACTCCTTGACACCGTCCACGAAAATCAGCACCGCCGCCACCGCAACGGACCCGCGGATCAGCGGCACATGGATCTCGCGCAATGTCTGCCCGATCCCGCGCCCCAGCGAACGCGACGCCATGTCCATCGACGGTGTGACCCGCCCGAGCGCCGAATCCACAGACCCGAGTCCGATGGCAAAAAACCGCACCGAATAGGCGAACACCACCGCCGCCGCCGATCCGGTCAGCAACAGGCCGATATCGACACCGGTCCAGGCCTCGACCGTATCCGCCAGCGCCGTGTCGAAGGCCGACAGCGGGAACAGGATGCCGATGGCCAGCACCGCGCCGGGCGCCGCATACCCGATCGAGGTCACAGGTAACAAAATCCGCAGCAGCCGGCTTTTGGTCTGGCGCACACCGTAAACCAGAAACAGCGCGCCCAGAATGGTGATGATCGCGGCCGCGCCAGCCAGCATCACGGTGTTGAAAATCGCACGCCACAGCCCCTCGTTCACCCAATAATCCGGATTGTCGAGCGCATGGGACAGGATCACCCCGAACGGCAGGGCAAACCCGAACAGCACCGGCAACAGGCAGGCAAGCAACGCCAACGCCGCGCCGGCCCCGTGCAGTTGCGTCGGCTTCACCGGCACACGGCGCGCCGAAACATTGTGAAAACGCCGACGACGGCGGCTGATTTTCTCGAACATCGCCAGAAACAGCACCAGCCCCAGCATGACCACGGCAATCTGCGCCGCACCGCCCGCGTTGTACCCTTGCAACCATGTGGTAAAAATGCCGGTCGTCAGCGTCTGCACGGCGAAATAGTCCACGGTGCCGAAATCGTTCAGCGCCTCCATCATCACGATCGCCATGCCGGCGGCAATCGCCGGACGGGCCAGCGGCAGGGCCACACGCAGGAAAATTCCCCACGGGCCGGCACCGAGCGCCCGCGCGACCTCCAGCATATTCGCCGACTGTTCGCGAAATGCCGCGCGCACCAGCAGATAGACATAGGGATACATCGACAGCGACAGCACAAACACCGCCGCCCACATGGAACGTATCTCGGGGAACCAGTAGGCGCGCGCGTCCTGCCAGCCGAAAATCTCGCGCAGGCCGGTCTGCACCGGTCCGGCGTATTCCAGCAGATCCACCAGCGCATAGGCCCCGATATAGGCCGGCAGCGCCAGCGGCATCAGCAGCGCGATTTCCACCAGCCGGCGCCCGGGAAAACGGGTCATCACCACCAGCCACGCAGCCCCTGCCCCGATGGAGGCCGCCAGCACCCCCGTCCCCAGCATCAGAATGATCGAGTTGCGGAAATAGCGCGGCAGCGTCGTCTGCACCAACTGCCCCCAGATATTCTCGGTCGGAAAGGCGGCTATCCACAACACGCTGACCAGCGGCAGCAACACCAGCGCCGCAATCAGCAACGCCCCCGCAATCCACGGCGAGGGTCGGCGGAAACGCCGCACAGAATATATCCGAGTAGTTTCGTCAACCATAGGCCCGACCAATACGGCCAAACCCGCGCCCTGTCCAGCTATGTATCGTCACCGTCGGGTGATTTGTCATATTTGTCCGACAGGATCCGGTGGGCGTTGCCTTCCAGATCGTCGTACTGGTTGTGGGTCAGCGACCAATAGAACGCCACCAGACCCAGCGCGCCAACGCCGATCGAAACCGGAATAAGCAGAATCAGAACATTCATGTTTTTCGCCCCAGTCTCATTGCATTCAACGACACAGTGATCGAGCTGCCCGACATCGCCAGCGCCGCAATCAGCGGTGTAGCGAACCCCAGCAACGCGACCGGCACCGCGATCGAGTTGTAAACCGCGGCAATCGTGAAATTCTCGACAATCCGCCGCTTGGCCTTTTGCGCCAGCAGGATACTGCGCCCGACCTCGGTCAAGTCGTTCCCGACCAGTATCAAATCCGCCGTCACGCGGCTGGCATCCACAGCCGTGGCCGGCGACATCGACACATAGGCACTGGCCAGCGCCGCCGCGTCGTTCAATCCGTCACCGACCATCAACACCTTGCGCCCGTCATCCGCCAACGCCCGCAGCGCGTCCACTTTTTCCGCCGGCGTCGCCGCCGCGCGCCAGTGATCTATCCCGAGCGTTTGCGCCATTGCCCGCACCGGTGCTTCGCTATCGCCCGACAACAAATGCACATCCAGTCCGGCCGACTTCAGCGCCTGCACAGCCTCCGGTGCCTCGGGGCGAACGGTATCCTCGAACAGGAAAGCCGTTGCCGGCCCCTGCCCGATCCGGCACCACGTCGCCGTCGCCCCCACATCCGCCGCCTGCGGGTCAACACCGCACCACACAGCACGCCCCAGACGCACCTCGGAGCCGTCCAGCATCGCGCGCGTCCCCATGCCCGGCTCCTCGGTGACGTCATCGAGTGTTGCAAGCGTCAGGTCGTGGTCAAGGGCAAACCGGCGCACCGCGTTTGACAACGGGTGCGCGCTCCCCCCGGCCAGTGCTGCGGCAACGGCCAGAACATCGCGCGAAACCGCATCGCCGTTTACCAGCCGCGGCGTGCCGGTGGTCAGCGTGCCGGTCTTGTCGAACACCACCGTGTCCACCTCGGCCAGCCGCTCCAGCGCGACACCTTCTTTCAACAGGACACCGTTGCGAAACAACCGCCCGCTGGCCGCCGTCAACACCGCCGGCACCGCCAGCCCCAGCGCACAGGGGCAGGTGATGATCAACACCGCCGCCGCGATATTCACCGCCAACCGCCAGTCGCCGCTGTAAAATCCCCAGAACAGGAATGCCGCCGCCGCCAGAATATGCACCAGCGGCGCATAAATATTCGCCGCCTTTTCCGCCAACGACGTGTATTTGTTTTTAGAGGTCTCCGCCGCCTCAACCAGCCGCGTGATCTGTTTGAGCAGGGTTTCCTCGCCCAGCCTCTCGATCCGCACCACCAGCGGGCCGGTCAGGTTCAACATACCCGCAACCGCCGCGCCGCCGGGTTCGACCGGCTCGGGCATGGTTTCGCCGGTCAGCATCGACGGGTCCAGTTCGCTGCGCCCCTCGACCACCGTGCCGTCCACCGGAATGCGCCCGCCGGCCGCCACCGCCACCAGATCACCCTCGCGCAGCGCATCCATCGGCACAGTCTCGCGATTGCCATCGGCCAGCACCCGCACCGCCTTGTGGACCTCCAGCGCCGCCAGTTCCGTCGCGGCGGAACGGGCAACCGCGCGGGTGCGGTAATCCAGATAGCGCCCGACCAGCAGGAAAAACGACAACGACAACGCCGCATCGAAATAGGCATGGTCGCCGCCCTGTATCGTCTCGGCCAGCGACACCCCGCTGGCCAGAACCAGCGCCAGCGAAATCGGCACATCCATATTCAGGCGTCCGACCCGCAGGGCCGACCAGGCATTGCGGAAAAACGGCATGCCGACAAATGCCACCGTCGGCAGCGCAATAAACGCCGAAATCCAGTGCATCAGATCGCGCGTCGCGGCCTCGGCGCCGGCCCAGACCGACACCGACAACAGCATGACATTCATCGCCGCAAAACCGGCCACCGCCACACGCGCCAGCAAATCGCGCGCGATCCTGTCGCCGGTCTCTTTCTCCAGAATTGCGCTGTCCAGTTCCCGCGCCGGATAGCCCCAGTCCGTCAGCAGGGAAATCAGATGTTCCTCGATTCCGGGAATATCCTCGACCGTGATCGACACCCGCTTGCGCGACAGGTTTACCCGCGCGCCGTGGATCTCGGGCAATCGTTCCAGACCGGTTTCAACGCCGCTGATACAGGCCGCGCAATGGATAGTCGGCAACGACAGCTCGATCCGGCGCAACACGTCGGACCGGCTTGTCCCCAGCGACTTCGCCTTGTCCCCGGGCAGGGCGACACAGGCCGGACAAGCGGCAATGGATGCGGTCTCGTCACTCATTCACATAGAATTCGAGCCGCTGGAACAACGGCACGCCGCCCGAACTGATCGTATCGACATAGGCATACCATTTCCCGAAGTACAAATTGGTATCCCCGACATACTGGTCCCCCTGAAGGGTCATTTCCACGTTCTGGTCATCGCGCGCAATTGTCGGCCGCCCGACCCGCACCTTGATCGACGCCGGATACACCGGCTTGCCGTCCTTGTCGACAATCGCGATATGCAGCTTGCCGCCCTGGTTGCTGGCGCTCAACGTCCAGCCCAGCGCCTGCTGCGCACGCGCCCTGTCGTTGAACTGCTGCGAGGCAACATAGGAGTTCTCGACCTCCAGCCCGGGAAACGTGTTGACGGCGGAAAACGCCATATAGAAGTTCACCGTGATAATAACGGCGAAAGCCCCCGCCACGATCAAAAAGACCTTGCGGCCGGTCAGTTCCTTGGATGTTGTCATGGCGTTTTCCCATTGAATACAGTGTCTACACTGGCGCGTTCACCGGAATTGGTGGCCTCGACCCACATGCGGACTTCGGTTCGGTTGCGCGAGGCGGCCGGCTGGTCCGGATCGACCTCCAGATAGACCCGCTGGCTAAAGGTCGAATCGGCCGGCACCAGCAGCATATGGCCCTCTACCCCCTGCATACGCAGCGTGATTTTACTATCGTCGTCCAGCGACTTGGCCGCTATATGGAAAACCTCGTCGTTGTTGTATTTGTTCAGAATACGAATGTCATAGGCATTGCGGACCGTTCCGTCGGACAGGGTGATGTAAATCGGGTTCCGCACCGGCGAGATGTTCAGTTCGATATCCGACCGCACAAACAGCGCGACAATCAATCCGATCCCTACAGCCCCCCACAGCACGAAATACATGATCGTGCGCGGACGCAACAAATGTTTCCACATATTGCGCGGCGGCTCGCCGGCCCGCTCCAGCGGTTCGTCATTGGCCGTGATATAGGCGATCAGTCCGGTTGGCTTGCCGACCTTGACCATCATCTCGTCGCAGGCATCGATGCACAGCGCACAGGTGATACACTCCAGTTGCTGCCCGTCGCGAATGTCGATCCCCACCGGACACACCGCGACACAGGCCTTGCAATCAATGCAATCACCCAGATTTTCATCCTCGCCGCCCTTGCGCCGCGCCCCGCGCGGCTCGCCACGCCAGTCGCGATAAACCACGGTCATCGTATCCTCGTCCATCATCGCGGACTGGATGCGCGGCCACGGGCACATATAGGTGCAGATCTGTTCGCGCATGAATCCGCCGAAAATAAACGTCGTCGCAGTCAGACCGACAATAAAACCATAGGCCACAAACGGCGCCTTGAAGGTCACCAGTTCCACCGCCAGTGTCGGCGCGTCGGCAAAATAGAACACCCACGCCCCGCCGGTCGCTATGGCAATCAGCAGCCATATACCCCATTTGGTAAATCGCAATCGCGCCTTGTGCAGGCTCCAGTTCTGCCGCTGCAAACGGATCCGGGCGTTGCGGTCCCCTTCGACCCAGCGTTCGACCAGAATGTACAGGTCGGTCCAGATCGTCTGCGGGCAGGCATATCCACACCACACACGCCCCAGCGCCGAGGTAAACAGAAACAGCCCCAGCCCTGCCATGATCAGCAGGCCGGCAACAAAATAGAATTCATACGGCCAGATCTCGATCCAGAAGAAATAGAACCGCCGGTGTGCCATATCGATCAATACGGCCTGGTCCGGCAGGCTCGGCCCGCGGTCCCAGCGCAACCACGGCGTCAGATAGTAAATCGCCAGCGTGCCAATCATCATCCACCATTTCAACTGGCGGAATTTCCCCTTTACCCGCTTGGGGAAAATGGGTTCACGGGCCGCATAGAGCTTGGGCGGGTCTTCCTGCATCTCGGTGCTCAAGAGAGTCTCCAACTTAAATCGGTAAATTTGAGGTCACATTTATGCTCAAATTTCGCAATAACCTTGATCCAGATCAAGAAAACTGCTTAGTGGGGTAAAAAGCCTGACCGGAAAAACCGATCAGGCAGGTGGCGTCATTAAACCATGACGCAAGGGGAGTATCGGATGGGGGCTATTCGCCCCCACCCAATTCGTGAACATACACCGCTACCTGACGGATCTGGGCCTCGGTCAACCGGTTTCCGGCGGACCACGACGGCATAACCCCGTGACGGCTGTATGTTATTGTCTGTTTGATGGTTGCAAGATCGCCACCGTAAAGCCAGATTCCATCGGTCAGGTTCGGCGCACCGACCTCGCGACCGCCGGTTCCGGTTTCCCCGTGACAGGCGGAACAGTTGTCGGCGAAAATTGTCGCACCCTCTTTGGCCATGGCTTCATCGGTTGCACGCCCGGACAGCGACAGGACAAACTGCGCCACGTTGGTGATCTCGGTATCCGACAGGTAGTCGTCGCCGAACACCGGCATATCGGACAGGCGGGTATCTTCATCCACGTCGGCGCGGATGCCGTGCTTGATGGTGGTATAGATCGCATCCATGCTTCCGCCCCACAGCCAGTCGTCGTCCAGCAGGTTCGGGAAACCTTTCCCGCCCTGCGCACCGGAACCGTGACACTGGATACAGTTGGTGCGGAAAACCGCCGCCCCGCCGGAAACCGCATAGTTCCCGACCTCGGCGTTGCCGGCGATCTCGTCCAGCGGCAGCGCCACGATCTTGGCGTCCAGCGGTGCGTTTTTCGCATTCACCGCATCGATTTCCTTCTGCACGGTTCCGCGCGACGAATAGCCAAGCAGCCCCGGCGTCGCGCCGTTGATCAGCGGGATCGCCGGCATGGCAATCAGATAGCCGATGCCCCAGATGATCGTCAGATAGAAGGTCCACAACCACCAGCGCGGCATCGGGGTGTCAAGCTCGGTAATCCCGTCCCACTCGTGACCGGTGGTTTCGATGACCTTTTCTTTTTTTTCAGGTTTTCTGGCCATTCTCTCAATCCTCCAGCGTATCGTTGCGGAACGGCGTGTTCGCGATGTCTTTGTGCAACTGTTTTGTGCCGGGCCGGAAGGCCCAGGCAATAACCCCGACAAAAATCAGGAACAGTGCGATGAGCGCCCAGCTGTCGGCGAGGTCTCGTAACAAGCTATACATCAGGCTCTCCTATCGGCTTGCGTCGGGCTGGAAGGTCGAGAAATCAACCAACGTGCCGAGCATCTGCAAATACGCAATCAGCGCGTCCATTTCGGTCAGCTCCGGCTGGCCGTCAAAGTTGCGCGTCTGCGCCTTGGGATAGCGGGCCAGCAGCCCGTCCACGTCGGCGTCAGCCGTTCCCTGCGCCACGAAATCCGCCTGTGCGTTGGCGATATCCTCGTCCGAATACGGAACCCCGACACGCCGGTTGGCAATCATCATGTCGGCAATCCGCGACCCGTCGATCCGGGTTTCCATCAGGAATTTGTAGGACGGCATAACCGATACCGGCACCACGTCCTGCGGCTTGCTCAGATGCGCCACATGCCACGCGTCGGAATAACGGCCACCCACACGCGCCAGATCGGGTCCGGTGCGTTTGGACCCCCACTGGAACGGATGGTCATACATCGACTCCGCCGCCAGTGAATAATGCCCGTAACGCTCCACCTCGTCGCGCAGCGGCCGGATCATCTGGCTGTGGCACAGATAACAGCCCTCGCGGACATAGATGTTGCGCCCGGCCAGTTCCAGCGGGCTGTAGGGCCGCATCCCGTCCACCTTCTCGATGGTGTTTTGCAGGTAGAACAGCGGAACGATTTCCACCAGACCACCAATCGTCACCACCAGAAAGCTCAGCACCAGAAGCAGCGTGGCGTTCTTCTCGATGATTTTATGTTTATCTAGAATACCCATGTTTCTGATCCTTACTCGGCCGGAACCGTGGTAGAGGCAGGTTGGCCGGCCCCGACTGCGGTTTTATAGAGATTGTAAACCATGACGAGCGCACCGCTCAGGTACATAACGCCACCCATTCCGCGCACGAAATACATCGGGAACTTGGCTGCAACCGTGTCGGCGAAGGAATTCACCAGGAAGCCCTGCGCGTCGACTTCACGCCACATCAGACCCTCCATGATCCCCGAAACCCACATGGACGAGATGTAGAGAACGATCCCGATCGTCGCGAGCCAGAAGTGCCAGCTAACCAGCTTGGTGCTGTACAGGCGGTCACGGCCCCACAGACGCGGTGTCATGAAATACAGGGCGCCAAAGGTGATCATACCGTTCCAGCCAAGCGCACCGGAATGCACATGCCCGATGGTCCAGTCGGTGTAATGCGACAAGGAGTTCACAGCCTTGATCGCCATCATCGGCCCTTCGAAGGTGGACATACCGTAGAAACCGATGGAAACCGCCATCATACGCAGCACCGGATCGGTCCGCAGCTTGTCCCAGGCCCCCGACATCGTCATCAGACCGTTGATCATGCCACCCCAGGACGGCATCCACAGGATCACCGACATCACCATGCCCAGCGTCTGCGCCCAGTCGGGCAGCGCCGTGTAGTGCAGGTGGTGCGGACCGGCCCAGATATACAGGAAGATCAAGGCCCAGAAGTGGATGATCGACAGTTTATAGGAATACACCGGACGGTTCGCCTGCTTCGGCACGAAGTAATACATCATGCCCAGGAAACCGGCGGTCAGGAAGAAGCCAACCGCGTTATGGCCGTACCACCATTGCGTCAACGCATCCTGCACGCCGGAAAACAGCGAATAGGATTTCGACCCGAGGAAAGAAACGGGCACCGCCATGTTATTGACGACATGCAGCATGGCGATCGTGACGATAAACGCCAGATAGAACCAGTTGGCCACATAGATATGCGGCTCTTTCCGTTTGAAAATCGTGCCGAGGAAAACCACCAGATAGGCGACCCAGACAATGGTCAGCCAGATATCGACATACCATTCCGGCTCGGCGTATTCACGGCTCTGTGTGGATCCCAGCAGGTAACCTGTCGCTGCCATAACAATAAACAACTGGTAGCCCCAGAAAACGAACCACGCCAGATTGCGGCCGAACAGCCGCGCCGCCGTCGTCCGCTGGACAACATAGAAAGATGTGGAAATCAGCGCGTTGCCGCCAAAGGCGAAAATCACGGCCGAGGTGTGCAACGGGCGCAACCGCCCGAAGTTGGCGTAAGGGCCAAGATCGATCCACGACAGATTGCCGAGGTTCATCACCGGAAACGCCAACTCGAACGCGATGTAGACACCTACCAGAAATCCGGTAATGCCCCAGAACGCCGTGGCAATCACCCCGGCGCGGATAACATCGTCCATATATCCGGTCGGTGCCGGTTTCGGTTTGTCGCCCAGTTGCCCGATCGTGCGGGCAAACAGATACGCCGCGACAGCGGCAATAATGACGGCATGGACCTTATAGGCCAGATCCAGCCCGAAGTTCGCCGCAAGCGCGGCAAACAGGACGACAAAGCCCAGCACCGCGATCTTTATCCCATTCCACATGGTTCCCTCTTCCTTTTTTGGAGGGGGGCAGGCACACCACCCCCATCATCACGTTATAGTGCGTTTTTGCGATGTAAGACGGGGTCAAACTTTGACCTAGATCAAGTCGCCCAGATTAATCGCACCCGGTTTTCCACAAAACCCCAATAATGGCAGGGGGATGCACAAATGCCGCACCTTGGCGATGCCATATCACACCGCATCACAAAGAAAACACGAAAAGGTGAGAATCACAAGCGCTGCGACACTTAGGCTACCATACCGCCGTCGGAATCATCGCCGGATTCGTCCAGCAGCGCGCCGAAGTCGGGGACCCGGACGTGCCGCGAATCCTCCAGGGAAATCACGCCGGATTTTTTCAACGCCGAAATCTGGCGCGACACGGTCTCGATTGTCAGGCCCAGATAATCCGCCATCGCCTCGCGCGTCAGCGGCAGCGAAAACAACAGCCCGTCGCCAACCGACTGTTGCGTCAGGCTGGCATCGCGCCGCGCCAGAATCGCCAGCAGGCTGGCGATCTTCTCGCGTGCGGTCTTGCGGCCCAGCAACAACATCCAGTCCCGCGCCGCATCCAGATCGTCCAGCGTCATTTCCAGCAACCGCCGCTCCAGCGCCGGCGTTTTTCGCACCAGTTGATCGAATTCCGGCGCTTTGAACCGGCAAATCGTTACTTCGTTGGCCGCCACCACATCAAACGCCACCGTCGGCCGCCCGGGCCGTCCGATGAAATCCGAGGGCAACAACAACCCGACCATCTGGCGCCGCCCGTCGGCCAGCGTGCGCGACAAGGTCGCCACACCCGACACAACCGACCCGATAACATCCATGGGTTCACCCGCCCATGCGATCGTCTCGCCGGCCTTGTATGTCCGGTAGGATTTGATCGCATCCAGCTTCACCAGATCCGGCGGCTCGCAATAGGCGCAAACCGCACGGTTCCGGATAGGGCATTCGATACAACGCTCGTGATTTTGCAATGTAACCGGGGATTGCAGCATTATTTACGGCTCCTGCTTGGGCAGTCCCCTTATAGCGTATTCCTTTGATCTCGATCAAGGCACGATTTTCCTGCCTGTGGCTTTTATCCCTTATGGAAAATATAGACAAACTCACCCGTGCCGGCCTGTTCTCGCGCAATGTTCCGCGATACACAAGCTATCCGACCGCCCCGCAGTTCCACGACGGCGTGGGCAGCGACCATTTCGACGCATGGGTCAAGGCCCTGCAACCGGGCGCCAAGCTGTCGATCTATACCCATGTTCCGTTTTGCGAACGCCTGTGCTGGTTCTGCGCCTGTCGCACCCAGGGCGTGCGCACCCTGACTCCGGTCGAGGCCTACCTCGACGTCCTGAAAACCGAAATTGCCAGACTGGCAGATATCATCCCCGAAGGGGTCACGATTGCCCGCCAGCACTGGGGCGGAGGTTCGCCAACAATATTACAACCGGATCACATCGATTCGCTAATGCAGGCCCTGCGAACCCTCGCCCCCGTTGACGATGATTTCGAATTCTCGGTGGAAATCGACCCCGCCGCAGTCAACGATGAAAAACTCGACGCACTGGCCCGCAACGGCATGAACCGCGCCAGCATCGGCGTGCAGGATTTCAATGACCGTGTGCAAAAAGCCATCGGCCGCATCCAGACATACGAAACCACCAAGGGTATCGTCGACGGGCTGCGGGCGCGCGGCGTCAACTCGATCAACCTCGATATCGTCTACGGTCTGCCCTATCAGGACAGCGAGTCGCTGGGAAAAACCGTCGATCAGGTCATCGCGCTGAACCCCGACCGCGTCGCCCTGTTCGGCTATGCGCATGTGCCGTGGATGGCCAAGCGCCAGAAAATGATCCCCGAGGATGCCCTGCCCGTCCCGACCCAGCGGTTCGAACTGTTCAACCAGGCCTACGCCGCGCTGAAAGACGCCGGCTATGTGCCGCTCGGCATCGACCATTTTGCCAAACCGGACGACAGTCTGGCCATCGCCGCCGCCGAGGGGCGCATGCGCCGCAATTTCCAGGGCTACACCGACGACCTCTGCACGGCGCTGGTCGGCCTTGGCGCCTCGTCGATCTCGCGCTTTCCGCAAGGGTATGTGCAAAACCGCGCCACGACCAACGCCTACACCGCCGAAATCAAGGCCGGTAACTGGTCCGCCGCGCGCGGCATCGCCATGTCGCTGGACGACCGGATCCGCTCGCGCGCCATCGAAACCCTGATGTGCGACTTCGTCGTCGATCTCGACGCGCTGAAAACCGAGTTCGGCGACTTCGCCGAAAACCTGCGCAGCGACCTGAACAGGATCGCGCTGGAGTTTGCCGACTTCGTCACATGGGAAAACGGTCGCCTGACCCTGCTGCCCGAAGGTTTCCATCTGACCCGCATCGTGGCGTGCAGTCTGGACGCCTACCACACGACGGCCGCGAAACATTCGCAGGCAATTTAACCTCGTATTAACCCTGTTGCGCTATACCCGTTCGCACTGAGCGAGCGGGCCATCAACCCG